>NZ_CALIND010000204.1:0-13107 GCF_938045175.1 uncultured Tepidimonas sp. | reverse complement strand
ACCGCCTCGGTGGCAAAGCGCACATAGGCATGCACGTCCAGCCGCCCCGCCTGGTAGTCGGCAAAGAACGCATCGTTGCGGCGCGTGAAGTCTTGCGGATCGGTCCAGCCGATGCGCGTGGTGAACTCACCCCACGCATAGTCGGAGTCGAGCGGCAGCAACGTGTGGTCGAGGTCGAACAGCGCAACGGCGATGCGCCCATCGCGCAAGGTGGAAGCAGCAGGCGGCGCTGCCACAGGCGAAACAGAGGAGGAAGCAGACGACATCGACAACATCAATCGGTCGCGAGCATGGCGCGCACCAGTGGAATGGTGATGGCGCGCTGGGTGCGCAGCGCGTAGCCGTCCAGGCGATCGAGCAAGGCCATCAAACTGGACAGGTCACGCGCGAAGCGGCTGAGCAGAAAATCGATCACCTCATCGGATAGCGCGACGCCACGCGCATCGGCCGCGCGACGCAACACGGCACGGCGGGCGCGCTCGTCCAGCGGCTGCAGTTGGAAGACATGACCCCAGCCCAGGCGGCTGCGCAGATCGTCGCGCAGCGGCAGGTCGGCCGGGGGGCGATCCCCGCTGGCCAGCACGGCGCGCTGGCCGCCGCTGGCGGGTGACTGGGCGTTGACGAACCAATTGAACGCCGCCGCCTGCTGCTCGGTCGTGTACCGATGCACGTCGTCGAACAGCACCGCCGACCAGCGCTCGTCGAACGGCCCCGGCGCGTGGACGTCGGGTGCAAGCCAGCCTACCGCCTCGCCACGCGCCTGCAGCGCCAGCGCAACGGCACGCAACAAATGGGTCTTGCCGCTGCCAGTGGGGCCCCAAAGGTACAGCGGCAGCGGCGAGCGGGGGCTACCCTGCAGCCACACACGCAGGTACTCCCAAGCGGACTCGTTGCCGTCGGGCACGAAATTGGCCAGCGTCGGCTGGGGCGCCAATCCCAGGTCGAGCACGAGCTGCTCCACTTTAGTCCTCCTGCCCCGCGCGTCCGGCCCCCGCCGCTGCCCGCCGCTCGCGATACAGCGGGCTGCGCACATACAGCACTTGCAACCGGCGCACCGCCACCAACAACACGGCGGAAGCCGGCAACGCGATCAACACGCCGACGAACCCGAACAAGTGCCCAAACGCCATGAGGGCGAAGATGACCGCGATCGGATGCAGGCCGATGCGCTCGCCCACCAAACGCGGGGTCAGGAAGAAGCTCTCCACCACCTGCCCCACTGCATAGACCGCCACCACCAGCAACACGCCCCCCAGACTCTGGAATTGCAGCAGCGCCGCCAGCAGCGCCAGCACCAGGCCGATCCCGTAGCCCAAGTAGGGCACGAACATCGCCAACCCGGTGAAGACCCCAATCGGTACCGCCAATTGCAGCCCCGCCAACCACAGCCCCGCCGCGTAGAACACGGCCATGATGCCCATGACCAGCAGTTGCCCCCGCAAATATTGGCCCAGCACCGCGTCCACATCGGCCAAAAAACGCCCCACCGAAGATCGCCACGCGGGCGGCACCAGCGCGGCGCTGCGCGCCACCACCGCGTCCCAATCCAACAGCAAGTAATACGCCACCACCGGCATGAGCACCAGGTTGCCCAGCAGCGCTAGCAGCGCGCTGCCGCCGATGCGCAGCGACGCCAGCACGTGCTCGAGCAACTGATCCTCGTGGCCGCTGACCATGCGCCGCAACAAGGCCCGCACCCCATCGACATCGATCGACAAATCGATCCCGTGGCGCCGCAACAGCGGCACCAGCCAGGCATTGAGCCGTTCCAGCAGCGCGGGAATCTGCTCGCGCAACAGGGGCCACTGCTGGCTGACCACGGGCACGATGATGAAGGCCACCGCCAGCAACAGCAGCATCAGCAGCGCGATGGCCAGGCCCGCCCCCAGCGCGCGCGGCACCCGGTGCGCCGCCAGCCACGCCACCGCGGGCTGCAAGGCATAGGCCAGCACCGCCGCCACCACGAATGGCAGCAGCACCGGCGCCAGCACCGACACGCCCCACCAGGCGGCGACGGCCAGCGCCAGCCACAGCAGGGCGTGTCGTTGAGATTCGGTCAGCATGGCAGGGGTGGCAGCAGCACAGCGCGCTTGCGGGCCCCGGGGGTCGGGACGCCCGTACAATCGTGGGGATTCTACCGACCCCATGAACACCACACCGCTTTCTTACAAGGATGCCGGCGTCGACATCGATGCCGGGGACGCGCTGGTCGAGCGCATCAAACCGCTGGCACGACGCACCCTGCGCGATGGCGTGCTGGCCGGCATCGGCGGCTTTGGTGCCCTGTTCGAGGTTCCCCGGCGCTACCGTGAGCCGGTACTCGTCAGTGGCACCGACGGCGTCGGCACCAAACTCAAGCTCGCCTTCGCCTGGAATATGCACGACACCGTCGGCATCGACCTGGTGGCCATGAGCGTCAACGACGTGCTGGTGCAAGGCGCCGAGCCGCTGTTCTTTCTCGACTATTTCGCCTGCGGCAAACTGGATGTCGACACCGCGGCGCGGGTCGTGGGCGGCATCGCGCGCGGCTGCGAAGAATCAGGCTGCGCACTGATCGGCGGCGAGACGGCCGAGATGCCCGGCATGTACCCTCCGGGCGAGTACGACCTGGCGGGCTTTTGCGTCGGCGTGGTCGAGAAATCGCGCATCCTCACCGGCGCCGACGTCTGCGCGGGCGACGTGGTGCTGGGGCTGGCCTCCAGCGGCGTGCACTCCAACGGCTTTAGCCTCGTGCGCAAGTGCATCGAACGCGCGGGGCACGACCTGCCCACCACGCTGGACGGGCGCCCGTTCCGCGAGGCGATCATGGCGCCCACCCGCCTGTACGTCAAACCCGTGCTCGCCGCGCTGCAGCAGCACCCCATCAAAGCGCTGGCGCACATCACCGGCGGCGGCCTGCTGGAAAACATCCCGCGCGTGCTGCCCGACGGGCTGGCGGCGCACCTGGTCAAGGGCAGCTGGCCGCAGACCGAGCTGTTCGCGTGGCTGCAGCGCACCGCGGGTATCGACGACCACGAGATGAACCGCACCTTCAACAACGGCATCGGCATGGTGGTCATCGTCGACCCCACGCACGCCGACGCCACTGCGGCGACGCTGGCCGCCCAGGGCGAGACGGTCTACCGCATCGGCACCATCGCCCCGCGCGGCGATGGTGCCGCGGTGGTCGTCGGCTAAGATAGCCCAAACTGGCCCTGCCCTACCCGCCCGCCCGCCGCAGCGCAGCCACCCGGTCAGCGATCGCCTGCGCCTCCAGCGGATCGTCGGCGTGTGGCAGGTAGGCTTCCAAGTCTTGCAGCGCGCGCTGGGGCTGCCCCAGCTCGGCCCAGGCCAGGCCTCGGTCGCGCACCTCGGCCCAGGCGTCGGGCCGCAGCACGATCAGCCGATCGAGCACCGCAATCAGGCGCAACCAGTCCTCCTGTGAGTGGTGGATTTCCTTCAGATTGCGCAGCACGCGGGCCACGATGTCGCGTGGCGCTGCCGCCTGCAGGTACAAGCCCACCGGCACGTCGAAGTCGTCCACCAGCCCATGGCGGCGTTTGTACGGCTCCAGCCGCTCGGCCAAGTCTTCGCGGCTGAGTGACTGGCCAGTAAACGGGTCGAGGATGACCTGCCCCTGCGGCAGGTTGACCTTGACCAAAAAGTGCCCGGGAAAATTGATGCCCGCCGCGCGCAGGCGTATGCCCTGCGCCAGCTCGAGCCAAATCACCGCCAGGCTGATGGGGATGCCGCGGCGCGTGCGCAGCACCGTGTGCAGGTAGCTGTTTTCGGGGTCGTAGTAGTCGTTGACGTTGCCGCCAAAGCCCAATTCGTGAAAAAAGTACTGGTTGAGCACGCGCAGCCGGTGCAGGTGGCCCGCATCCGCCGGCAGGCGGCGGCGCAGCCGCTCGAGCATCCGGTCCACGTCGTCCAACACGGACTGGATATCGAGCTCCGGGTACTCATCCAGCGCCACGGCGGCGGTGGCCTCCAGCAACGGGAAGCCCTCGTCCTGCGCCACCAGCGCAGCAAAGTAGTCCAGCGACGACGGCACCCGTGCAGCCCAGTTCATGGCACTACTTTCGCACAAATTGCCGCAGCGGCAAACCCGCCAGCGCCAAGGCCCCGAAGTACACCGCCGCCGCACCGGCAACCCCCGCGGCCAACACGCCCGCCCGCAGGGCACGCGCGGATGTGCCGGTCCAATCGAATGCCTGCGCCAACCACAGCAGATACACCGCCAACAGCACCGCGCCCGCCAGCACCTGTCCCCCGAAGCGCCCCCACCCAGGCTGCGGGCGATACGCCCCCCGGCGCACCAGACCCACCAGCAGCCAGCCTGCATTGAGCAGCGCGCCCATGCCGATGGCCAGCGCCAGGCCAGCATGTGCCAGCCGCGGCACCAACACCGCATTCATGAGTTGGGTGAACACCAGCACCACGATGGCGATGCGTACCGGCGTGCGGATGTCTTGTCGGGCGTAAAACCCCGGGGCGAGCACCTTGATCGCGATCAGCCCCAACAGCCCCACGCCGTAGCCGGTCAGCGCCAGCGCGGTCTGGCGCACATCGTGCACCGTGAAGGCCCCGTAGTGGTAGAGCACCGCCACCAGCGGCTGGGCAAACAACAGCAGCCCCAGCGCGCTGGGCACGGCCAGCAGCACCACCCAGCGCAGCCCCCAGTCGAGCAGTTGGCTGTAGCGATCTGCGTCACCCGCCGCCTGCGCCGCCGACAACTGCGGCAACAGCACCACGCCCAGCGCCACGCCCAGCAAGGCGGTGGGGAACTCCATCAGCCGGTCGGCGTAGGTGAGCCACGACACGCTGCCTGCCCCCAGGTGCGAGGCGATCTGGGTGTTGATGAGCAGCGAAATCTGCGCCACACTCACCCCCAGCAGCGCAGGCGCCATGAGCGTGAGTATCCGGCGCGTGCCCGGATACTGCCAGCCCGCGCGCACGCCCGCCCACGACAGGCGCACGCGCGGCAGCAGCCCCAGCCGCGCCAGTGCCGGAATTTGCACACCCAACTGCAACACCCCGCCCAGCATCACGCCCCCGCCCAGCGCATAGATGGGCTCCACGCCCCAACGGGCGAGCGCGGGCGCCCCCCACCAAGCGGCGGCGATCATGGCCAGGTTGAGCAGCACCGGCGTGGCCGCGGGTATCGCGTAGCGACGCCAGGTGTTGAGGATGCCGGCACTCAGCGCCACCAGCGACATGAAGCCGATGTAGGGAAACATCCAGCGCGTCAGCACCACCGCGGTCTCGAAGCCCTGCGGGTGCTGCTGCAGACCCGCTGCCATGGCCCACACCAGCACCGGGGCGCCCAGCACGCCCACCACACAAGTCAGCAGCAGCGCCGCTAACAGCACGGTGGCCACGCGGTCGATCAGCTCCCGGGTGGCGGCGTCACCGTCGGTGGCGCGCGTCGCCGCCAGCACCGGCACGAAGGCCTGCGAAAACGCCCCTTCCGCGAACAGGCGCCGCAGCAGGTTGGGAATGCGAAACGCGACGTTGAAGGCGTCGGTCAGCGCGCTGGCGCCGAACGTGGCAGCAATCAGCAGCTCGCGCACCAAGCCGGTGATGCGCGACGCCAACGTCAGTAGCGAGACGATGGAAGCGGATTTGAACAGAGACACCGCGCGAGTGTAGCCGCGCGCCTACAATGGGCGTGCCATGCGCATCGTCAACGCCGACCTGCACTGCCACTCCATCGTCTCGGACGGCACGCTCACGCCCGAAGCGCTGGCCGCGCGCGCCCACGGCAACGGGGTGGAGCTGTGGTCGCTGACCGATCATGACGAGGTGGGCGGGCAACACCGGGCGGCAGCGGCCGCACAGGCGCTGGGGCTGCCGTATCTGTGCGGCGTCGAGATCTCGGTCACCTTCGCCGGGATGACGGTGCACATCGTGGGCCTGGGCATCGACCCGGACGATGCACAACTCGTCGCGGGGTTGGCGCACACGCGCGGCGGGCGCGAGCGGCGCGCGCGAGAGATGGCCGAGCAGCTCGCCGCCGTCGGCATCCGCGGCGCCTACGATGGGGCCCTCAAATACGTCGGCAACCCAGAGCTGATCTCGCGCACCCACTTTGCGCGCTATCTGGTCGAGACTGGCGTGTGCCACGACACGCACGAGGTGTTTCGCCGTTTTCTGACCGAGGGCAAACCTGGCTACGTCGAACACCGCTGGGCGGCCCTGGGTGACGCGGTGCGCTGGATCACCGACGCGGGCGGCGTCGCCGTAATCGCCCACCCGGCGCGCTACGCGTGGGCCAATGCAACGCAGGAGTATGCGCTGTTTGCCGAGTTCAAGGCGCACGGCGGCCGTGCGGTCGAGGTCGTCACCGGCAGCCACAGCAGCGCCGAGATCGTGCGCTACGCCGACATGGCGCGCGAGTTCGACCTGGCCGCTTCGCGCGGCAGCGACTTCCACAGCCCCGACGAGTCGCACACCGATCTGGGCGCGCTGCCCTATCTGGACGGGCGGCTCACCCCGGTGTGGGAGCTGCTGGCCCACCGCGTGCTGCACTGAGCGACCATGGCCCAGTTGTTCGAGGTCCACCCCGACAATCCGCAGCCGCGCCTGCTGCGCCAGGCGGTGCTGGCGCTCCACGCGGGCGCGGTGTTGGCGGTACCGACCGATTCCTGCTACGCGCTGGTGTGCCACCTGGACGATAAGGCTGCCGTCGAGCGCCTGCGGCGCATCCGCGGCATCGACGAACGGCACCACCTGACCCTGCTGTGCCGCGACCTGTCGGAGCTGGCCAGCTACGCGCGCGTGGACAACCGGCAGTACCGCCTGCTCAAGGCAGCCACACCGGGGCCCTACACCTTCATCCTGGAAGCGAGTAAGGAAGTACCGCGCCGCGTCAGCCACCCGCAACGTAAAACCATCGGCCTGCGCGTGCCCGCACACCGGGCGCTGAGCGAACTGCTGGCGCTGCACGGCGCGCCACTGCTGGGCACCACCCTCATCCTGCCGGGCGACGACAGCCCGCTCAACGACGCGGCCCTGATCCGCGAGCGGCTGCAACACGCCGTGGCGGCCGTCATCGACGCTGGCTCGTGCCCGCAAGAGCCCACCACCGTCGTCGATCTGACGCCCATGAGCACTGGCGGCGACCCCGAGGTGCTGCGCGTTGGCCGTGGTCCGCTGGCCACGTTGGGGCTGTGAGGCGGCGCCGCGGCGCACCTGCGACAATCCCACCATGGACATCGCCCACATCATCCAGACCGTCACGATTTACGCGCTGCCGGTCTTGTTCGCCATTACCGTGCACGAGGCAGCGCACGGCTACGCGGCACGGTACTTCGGTGACCCCACCGCCGAGCGGCTCGGCCGCATCACGCTCAACCCCATGCGGCACATCGACCCCAGCGGCACCATCGCCATGCCGCTGTTGCTGTACTTTGCCACGGCGGGGGCCTTTCTGTTCGGCTATGCCAAGCCCGTACCGGTCGACTTTGGCCGCCTGCGCCACCCCAAGCGCGACATGGTGTGGGTGGCGCTGGCCGGGCCCGGGGCCAATCTGATCCAGGCGATCGCCTGGGCCGCCGTTGGCTACCTGCTCGTGGCGGGCGGCGTGCAAGAGCCATTTTTCAATGGGATGGCGCGTGCGGGCGTGCTGGTCAACATCGTGATGTTCGTCTTCAACCTGTTTCCGCTGCCTCCGCTGGACGGCGGCCGCATCCTGGTCGGCCTGCTGCCCACGCGCCAGGCCATCGCCGTGTCGCGCGTCGAGCCCTATGGTTTTTTCATCGTGCTGGCGCTCGTGCTCACCGGGGTGGTCAGCACGCTTTGGCTGCGCCCCCTCATGCGCGTGACGGCTCAGGCCATCGAAGTGCTGCTCACCCCGTTGCGCTGGCTGCTGTTTTGACCGAAGGCGGACCTGAAACCGCCGCTTTTCTCCCTACCCTGCCGCCCCATGACCACCGTTCGCGTCCTCACCGGCATCAAACCCTCCGGCACCCCCCACCTGGGCAATTACGTCGGCGCCATTCGCCCCACTGTGCGCGCCAGCCGCGAGCCCGGCATCGACAGCTACCTGTTTCTGGCGGACTACCACGCCCTCATCTCCACCCACGATCCCGCACGCGTGCAGCGCTCCACGCTGGAGATCGCCGCCACCTGGATCGCTTGCGGACTCGACCCCGAGCGCGTGACCTTCTACCGGCAGTCGGACATCCCGGAAATCCCCGAACTGACCTGGCTGCTGGCCTGTGTCTGCGGCAAGGGGCTGCTCAACCGCGCCCACGCCTACAAGGCAGCGGTGGACAAAAACCTGGCCGACGGGCGTGACGCCGACGACGGCGTGACCATGGGGCTGTTCATGTACCCCGTGCTGATGGCGGCCGACATCCTGATGTTCAACGCCCACCGGGTGCCCGTGGGACGCGACCAAATCCAGCACATCGAAATGGCGCGCGACCTGGCGTCGAGCTTCAACCACCTCTACGGCGAGCATTTCACCCTGCCCGAAGCGGTCATCGACGAGCAGGTGGCGACCCTGCCCGGACTGGACGGGCGCAAGATGAGCAAGAGCTACGACAACGTGATTCCGCTGTTCGCGCCGCGCGAGCAGTTGCGTCGCCTCATCATGGGCATCGTCACCGACTCGCGCGTGCCAGGCGAACCCAAGGACACGGAGGGCTCCGCCGTATTCCAGCTCTTTCAGGCCTTTGCCACACCCGAGGAGACGGCGGTCTTTGCACGCGAGTTCGCCGCCGGCATCGCCTGGAGCCAGGCCAAAGAGCGGCTGTTCGAGCGCATCGACCGCGAGATCGCCCCCATGCGCGCCACCTACGACGCCCTCATGGCCGACCCGCAGCGCGTCGAAGCCATCCTGCGCGCGGGGGCGGCCAAAGCCCGTGCCCAAGCCACCCCCTTTGCCGCCCGGTTGCGCGCCGCCGTCGGTCTGCGGTCGCTGGACGCGCTCGCTCAGCCGCCAGCCGACACCGTCCGCACGAGCAAAAGCGCGCCACCCATCTTTAAACAATACCGCGAGGCCGACGGGCGCTTTTATTTCAAGCTCACGGACGCCAAGGGACACGTGCTGCTGCACAGCGCGGGCTTCGACTCGCCCAAGACAGCCGGTCAGGCTGTGGCGCGCCTCAAAACCGAGGGTTGGGCCGCCTGCGCCGACCTGCACACCCAGGTGCACGTGTTGGCCGACCCGCAGCGCATCGAAGCAGCGCTGGCCGCGCTGCGCGAAACCTGAGCCACCGCAGAACCCCCGACGGGCCTGCTACAATAGCAGGCTTGACACCTGCGGAGAGATGGCAGAGTGGTCGAATGCGCCGGACTCGAAATCCGGTATACGGGTCTTCCCCGTATCGAGGGTTCGAATCCCTCTCTCTCCGCCACTCAACCCTTTCCTGCATGGGTCGTGCGGAAAGGGTTTTTGTTTTTTTAGGGTGTCGCGACGGAGTGCGGGCCGTTCGTGGCCACCGTGCGCAAAGGTGCCATCGCTGGTGCCGCTTGTCTGACTCGAACAGACGACCTACCGCTTACAAGGCGGGTGCTCTACCAACTGAGCTAAAGCGGCTCGGGGGACGCACGACCGGACCGATGACGCCGATGGCCCCGCAGCGTTCGTTATTGTAGTGCCTTGTGCCGCCCCACCGCCGGGGCCCTCACTTGATGCGCTTGAGTGCCGGACGCTTGCTGCCCGGGGGCACCGGCGGCTCCCTATCGTCCTCAGCCGCCGAGGGCTCGGGTGCCGGAAATGCCATACCCTGGCCGTTTTCGCGCGCGTAAATCGCGATCACATGGTCGACAGGGACCACGACCTCGCGCGCCACGCCGCCGAAGCGGGCCTTGAAGCGAATCTCGTCGTTGCCCAATACCAGCCCGCCCGTGGCCTCGTAGCCAACGTTGAGCACGATCTGGCCGTCGCGCACGTACTCGCGCGGCACCTGCACGTGCTCGTCCACGGCGACCACGATATCGGGCGTAAAACCGCCGTCCGTACACCACTCGTGCATGGCACGGATCAGGTACGGGCGGGTGGAGGGCAGTTCGGCGTCCATCACTTGCGCATGACCTTTTCGGACGGGGTCAGCGCCTCGATGTAGGCCGGGCGCGAGAAGATGCGCTCGGCGTATTTGAGCAGCGGCGCCGCGTTTTTGTTGAGTTCGATACCGTAGTGGTCGAGCCGCCACAGCAGCGGCGCGATGGCCACGTCCAGCATCGAGAAATGATCGCCCAGCATGAACTTGTTCTTCAGGAACACGGGCGCGAGCTGCGTCAGCCGGTCGCGGATGTGCAGCTTGGCCTTCTCGATCTGCTTGTCCGTCGGCTTCGGGGTGCGCTGTTCCAGCACCGAGACATGCGTGAACAGCTCCTTCTCGAAATTGAGCAGGAACAGCCGCACGCGTGCGCGGTCCACCGGGTCGCCCGGCATGAGTTGGGGATGCGGAAAGCGCTCGTCGATGTACTCGTTGATGATGTTGGACTCGTACAGGATCAGGTCACGCTCGACCAGGATCGGTACCTGCCCATACGGGTTCATGACCGCGATGTCCTCCGGCTTGTTGTAGAGGTCCACGTCGCGGATTTCGAAGTCCATGCCCTTTTCGAACAGCACGAAACGGCAGCGGTGCGAATACGGGCAGGTGGTGCCCGAGTACAAAACCATCATGGTGTGTTCGCTCCTCGACAAAGCAAAACAGTGGATGGCCGCCTGCCGGCTGGCGCACCCACTGTGCAGACCGCGCAGGCGCGCGGTCAGATGGGGATCATTTGACGTCTTTCCAGTACGCCGCGTTGAGGCGCCAGGCGATCACGGTAAAGATACCCAGGAAGATCAGCACCCACACACCCAGGCGGATGCGATCGTTCTTGACGGGCTCGCTCATCCACTCCAAGAACGCCACCAACTCGGCAACGGTGCGGTCGTACTCGGCTTCGGTCAGTTTGCCGGGTTTGACCACCTCCCAGCCGCGGAAGACCTCGGTCTCGTGCCCGTGGCTGACCACCTTTTCGAAGATGGGTTTGCGCTCGCCCTGCAGTTCCCACAGCGGATGGGGCATGCCGATGTTGTGGAACACGACGTTGTTCCAGCCCGTGGGGCGGTTGGGGTCACGGTAGTACCCGCGCAGCAGGGTATAGAGGTAGTCGCTGCCGCTGTAGCTCATTTGTGCCGCGCGCGAGCGCGCCACCAGCGACAGATCCGGCGGCTGGGCGCCGAACCATGCCTTGGCCTGCTTGGGATCGATGGTCGCGATCATCAAGTCCCCCACCTTGTCGGTGGTGAACATCAGGTTTTCCTTGATCTGCTTTTCGGTCAACCCCAGCTCGGTCAGGCGGTTGTAGCGCACGAACGACGCCGAGTGGCAGCTCAGGCAGTAGTTGACGAAGATCTTGGCGCCGTTTTGCAGGGCCGCTTTGTCATTGATCAGGCGGGGGGCCTTGTCCATCGGGAAATTCGTCCCCGCCGCCAGGGCTGCGGTGGCCCCGCCCAGCATCGCACCCAAGGCCACCAGGCCGGTGGCAATCCATCGTTTCATGGAAATCGACTCCTGTGTGTCTGTCAATGGGCCTGGAAGTTGACGCGGGCCGGAATAGGCTTGAACTCACCCAAGCGGCTCCACCACGGCATGAGCAGGAAGAACGCGAAGTAAAACAGCGTACCCACTTGCGAGACGCGCTCGCCGATCGGCGACGGCGGCAACACACCCAGGTAGCCCAGGATCAGAAAGTTGACGACGAACAGGCCGTACAGATACTTATTCCAGCTCGGCCGGTAGCGGATCGACTTGACCGGGGCCTTGTCCAGCCAAGGCAGGAAGAACAGGATGATGACCGCACCCCCCATGACGACCACGCCCCAGAACTTGGCGTCGATGGTCAGCATGAGCGCCGACAGCACCACGGCGCCACCGAGCAGGCCCGCTTTGCCGACCATGCCCATGGGCGACTTGAGCGCGGCCAGCACGGCGCCGATGAGCACCACCGCCACCAAGACCACCATCATCTCGGACGTCGTGGCGCGCAGCATCGAGTAAAACGGCGTGAAGTACCACACTGGCGCGATGTGCGGCGGCGTCACCATCGGGTCGGCCGGGATGAAGTTGTTGTACTCCAAGAAGTAGCCGCCGAGCTCGGGCGCGAAGAACACGATCGCCGAGAACACGATCAGGAACACGGACACGCCCAGAATGTCGTGCACGGTGTAGTACGGATGGAACGGGATGCCATCCAGCGGCTTGCCGTCGGGGCCCTTCGTGGCCTTGATCTCGATGCCATCGGGGTTGTTGGAGCCCACCTCGTGCAGCGCGATGATGTGCGCCACCACCAGCCCCAGCAGCACCAGCGGCACGGCGATGACGTGGAAGCTGAAGAAGCGGTTGAGCGTCGCGTCGCTGACGACGAAGTCACCACGAATGAGGATGGCCAGATCGGGGCCGATGAACGGAATCGCGGAGAACAGGTTCACGATCACCTGCGCGCCCCAGTACGACATCTGCCCCCAGGGCAGCAGGTAGCCCATGAAGGCCTCGGCCATCAGCACCAGGAAGATCGCGCACCCGAAGATCCACACCAGCTCGCGCGGCTTGCGGTACGAACCGTAGATGAGACCGCGGTACATGTGCAAGTACACCACAACGAAGAACGCCGAGGCGCCGGTGGAGTGCATGTAGCGGATCAACCAGCCCCAGGGCACGTCGCGCATGATGTACTCGACCGAGGCGAACGCCACGGGCACACCAGCCGCGTTGAGCGACGCGTCCGGTTTGTAGTGCATGACGAGGAAAATGCCAGTGACGATCTGAATGACCAACACCAGCAGCGCCAGCGACCCGAAGAAATACCAGAAGTTGAAATTCTTGGGCGCGTAGTACTCCGCCATGTGGACCTTGTAGGCGTCGAACGCGGTCGGAAACCGGTTCTCCAGCCACGTCAGGGTCTTCACGCCAGCCGAGGCGCCTGCGGGAGCTTCCTTGAATTCAGCCATGTCTCGTCGTCCCGTTTTCGTTCTCGTTAGGCCTTCTTGTGCTCGCCGATCAGCAGGCGCGTGTCCGAGAGATACATGTGCGGCGGCACTTCGAGGTTGTCGGGCGCCGGCTTGTTCTTGAAGACCCGGCCGGCCATGTCGAAGGTCGAGCCGTGGCAGGGGCACAGGAA
>NZ_CALIND010000203.1:0-2708 GCF_938045175.1 uncultured Tepidimonas sp. | reverse complement strand
CGCACCGACTACATCAAGTTCGCGCGCGCGCGCGGCCTGAGCGATCGCGTGGTGCATTTCGGCCATGCGCTGAAGAACACGCTGGTGCCGGTGATGACGATCACCGGGTTGCAGCTCGGCGGCCTGATCGCCTTTGCCATCATCACCGAGACGGTCTTTCAATGGCCTGGCATGGGGCTGCTGTTCATCCAGGCCGTGACTTTTGCCGACATCCCCGTGATGGCGGCTTACCTATGCCTGATCGCGCTGATCTTCGTGGTCATCAACCTGATCGTCGATCTGCTGTATTTCGCCGTCGATCCGCGCCTGCGCCTCGACAAGGCCGGCGGCCACTGACGGCGGACCCGTTCCCCACAAAGGAAGGATACGTTCATGAAATCCTGGTGGATGCGCTGGTGGGACAGCGACATCGGCTACAGCTTTCGTACGTCGCCCACGGCGATCGCTGCGGCGCTGATTGCGCTGGTGTGCGCACTCGCCGCCCTGTTCGCGCCGTGGGTGGCACCGCACAATCCGTTCGATCTGGCCAGCCTGGAGCTGAGCAATGCCCGGCTGCCGCCGGCGTGGTATGCCGAGGGTCGATGGGCCTTTCCTCTGGGCACCGACGACCAGGGGCGCGACATTCTGTCGGCCCTGATCTATGGGGCTCGCATTTCGCTGTTCGTCGGGCTGGCGTCGGTGGTGCTGTCGGTGCTGTTGGGTGTCACGCTCGGGTTGCTGGCGGGCTTTCTGGGGGGTTGGGTGGACGCCTTACTGATGCGCCTGTGCGACGTGATGCTGTCGTTCCCGGCCATCCTGATCGCGCTGCTGATCGCCGGCGTGGGCCGGGCGCTGTTTCCCAATGCGCACGAGACGCTGGCCTTTGGTGTGCTGATTTTGTCCATCACGCTGACCGGCTGGGTGCAATATGCGCGCACGGTGCGCGGCTCCACGCTGGTGGAGCGGCAAAAGGAGTATGTGCAGGCCGCGCGTGTCATCGGCGTGGCACCGCTGCGCATCATGCGCCGGCATGTGCTGCCCAATGTGCTGGGGCCGGTGTTGGTGCTGGCCACCATCCAGGTGGCTACCGCCATCATCACCGAGGCGACGCTGAGCTTTCTGGGCGTGGGGGCACCGCCTACCTCGCCGTCGCTGGGCACGCTGATTCGCATCGGCAACGACTACCTGTTCTCCGGGGAGTGGTGGATCACCATCTTCCCCGGCGTGATGCTGGTCATCATCGCCCTGTCGGTCAACCTGCTGGGCGACTGGCTGCGCGACGCCCTCAACCCGCGCTTGCGCTGACCGAAAGGCCCCACCTATGGACAAACTGCTCGAAGTCAAGGACTTGGTGGTGGAGTTTCCCACCCGCCACGGCGTGCTGCGCGCGCTCGATGGCGTCTCGTTCGACATCGCTCCAGGTGAAATTCTCGGGGTGGTGGGCGAATCCGGGGCCGGCAAGTCGCTCACCGGCGCGGCCATCATCGGCCTGTTGGAGCCCCCGGGGCGCATCGCCGGCGGCGAGATCCGCCTGCAAGGCGAGCGCATCGACCACCTGCCGCCGGCGCAGATGCGCCGCATCCGCGGCCGGCGCATCGGCGCGATCTTTCAGGATCCGCTGACCTCGCTCAACCCGCTTTACTCGATCGGTCGCCAATTGACCGAGACCATCCTGACGCACCTGGACGTCTCGCCGGCCGAGGCACGGCAGCGCGCCATCCAGTTGCTCAAGGACACCGGCATTCCGGCCGCGGAGGAGCGCATCGACCACTATCCGCACCAGTTCTCGGGCGGCATGCGCCAGCGTGTCGTCATCGCCTTGGCGCTGGCGGCCGAGCCACAGCTGGTGGTGGCCGACGAGCCGACCACGGCGCTGGACGTCTCGATCCAGGCGCAGATCATCACGCTGCTCAAGCGCATCTGCCGCCAGCGCGGCGCGGCGGTGATGCTGGTCACGCACGACATGGGCGTGATCGCCGAGACCTGCGACCGCGTGGCCGTCATGTACGCGGGCCGGGTGGCCGAGATCGGTCCAGTGCACGCGGTCATCCACCGCCCCGCGCACCCCTACACCGCCGGTCTGATGAGTTGCATCCCCGACATGGAGACGGAGCGCGAGCGGCTGCACCAGATCGACGGCGCCATGCCGCGCCTCAACGAGATTCCGCGCGGTTGCGCCTTCCACCCGCGCTGCGAACAAGTCATGCTGCGCTGCCACGACCAGCGTCCCGAACTGATGCCTGCTGGCGCCACCCGCGCCGCCTGCTGGCTGCATGCCGAGGCCCCCTTTGCGCAGGTGCCGGCCACGGCGGAGGCCCCCCGATGAGTACGCCTGTCATCGACCCGGCGCGCACCGCGCCGTCCCCCGCTGCGTCCCCGACCCCAGCCACCCCGCTGGTGGTGGTGGAGGATCTGGCCCGAACCTTTGACGTGTCCGCACCTTGGCTCAACCGCGTGCTGGAGCGCAAGCCACGCCAATGGTTGCACGCCGTGGACGGGGTGAGTTTCGACATCCCGCGCGGCCAGACCCTGGCTTTGGTGGGTGAGTCGGGCTGTGGCAAGAGCACCGTTGCCCGCTTGCTGGTTGGGCTGTACCGCCCGACGCGCGGGCGCTTCGTTTTCGACGGGCAGGATGCGCACCTCGCCTATGGCAGCGCGCAGGGGCGTCAGCTGCGCCGGCGCATCCAGATGATCTTCCAGGACCCCTACGCCAGTTTGAACCCCCGCTG
>NZ_CALIND010000202.1:0-13872 GCF_938045175.1 uncultured Tepidimonas sp. | reverse complement strand
CCGGGCGCGTCGGCCTGGGGCATCGTGGTGGCGGGCGTCGGCGGTACCGGGGTCATCACCATCGGCCAGTTGCTGGGGGTGGCTGCGCACATCGAAGGCAAAGGCGTGGTGACGCAGGATGCGGCGGGCCTGGCGCAAAAGGGCGGCGCCACCTGGAGCCATGTGCTCATCGGCGCGCGCCAGGAGGATATCCTGACCACGCGCGTGGGCACGGCGGCCGCGGACCTGATCTTGGGCTGCGACCCCATCGTCACCGCCAGCGCCGAGACGCTGGCGCGCATGCGCGAGGGGCGCACCCACGTGGCGCTCAATGCGCAGGCGACGCCCACCGCCGCGTTCGTCAAAGACGGCGCTTGGCAAAACCCCTCGGCGCGGTGCATCGCGGCGATCACCGAGGCCGCTGGCGCCGCGAGCGTGTCGGCGTTCGACGCCGAGGCGCTCGCGCAGCGACTGCTGGGTGACACGCTGTACGTCAACCCCATGGTGTTGGGCTACGCGTGGCAAAAGGGGTGGATTCCGCTGGGGCTGGCGTCGCTGCAGGGCGCCATCGAACTCAATGGTGTGGCGGTGGCGGCCAACCTGGCGGCTTTCGAGTGGGGCCGGCGGGCCGCACACGACCCGGCTGCGGTGCAGCGTTGGGTGAGTCCGGCGCAAGTGATCGAGCTGCGCCCGCGCCGCACGCTCGAGCACCTGATTCGCACGCGCGTCGAGCACCTGACGGGCTACCAAAACGCCGCCTACGCCCAGCGTTATGAAGCGCTGGTGCGCCGCGTGCAGCAGGCCGAAGCGGCGCTGGGAACGGGTTCGACCGCGCTGGCCGAAGCGGTAGCGGTGCATCTGGCGCAGCTCATGGCCTACAAGGACGAGTACGAAGTCGCGCGGCTCTACGCGGACGGCGCCTTCTTGCAGCGCTTGCGCGCGCAGTTCGAGGGTGACTTCACGCTGCGCTTCCACCTAGCGCCCCCGTTGCTGGCCAAGCGCAACGAGCGCGGCGAGCTGGTCAAGCGTGAATTCGGCCCGTGGATGATGGGCGCATTTCGCGTGTTGGCGCGGCTCAAAGGGTTGCGTGGCACGGCCCTCGACCCCTTTGGCTACACCGAAGAGCGGCGCACCGAACGCGCGCTGATCCGCGAGTACGAGGCAGCGATCGACGAGGTGTTGCGCGATTTGCGGCCGGAACGCCTGCCGCTGGCGCTGGAGATCGCGCGCTGGCCGGCGCGCGTCAAGGGCTTTGGTCACGTCAAGGCGCGCCACCTGCAAGCGGCCCGTCCGCTGTGGGATGAGCTGCGGCGGCGCTGGCGAGCGGGTGAATCGGGCGCTGTGCCCGCGGCCCGCGCGGTGGCCTGACGCCGAGCGCACCACTGCTGCGGGCTGCTGGCCGCCGCGCGTACACTGTGCCCCTTTTCGGGTCACACAGAGGATGGCGATGGCCGCAAGTGGCGATGGGGCGGTGGTGCCCCCAATGACGGGAGGCTTGGGCAGCGGGGTGTTGTGGGCGCTGGCCGCCGGGGCGCTGTGGGGGTTGGTGTTCGTCGCGCCGCTGATGCTGCCCGAGTACCCGGCGGCGCTGCTGTCCGTGGGGCGCTATCTGGCATTCGGGCTGCTGTGCGTGCCGCTGGCCTGGTTCGACCGTGCCGAGCTGCGCGCACTCTCGCGCGCCGACTGGTGGCAGGCGCTGCAGCTCGCGTTCGTCGGCAATCTGCTGTATTACCTGCTGCTGGCCGGTTCGATCCAGCGCACCGGTGGGCCGCTGTCGACCGTCATCATCGGCACGCTGCCCGTGGTGATTACCATCGTGGCCAACCGGCGCGACGCGGCACGCGACGGCCGCCTGCCCTGGCGGCGTTTGTGGCCAGCGTTGGCGCTGATCGCCGTTGGCATCGCGCTCGTCAACCACACCGAGCTGCAAGCCGTCGTGGCGGATCCGGCGCGCGACGTCGCCGTGTATGGGCTGGGTGCACTGCTGGCGGTGGGCGCGGTGGCGTGCTGGACCTGGTATCCGCTGCACAATGCCGACTGGCTGCGCGCCCACCCCGGGCGCAGCGCGCGCGCCTGGTCCACTGCGCAGGGGTTGGCGACCTTGCCGCTGGCCGCGCTGGGTTACGCGCTGGTGTGGGGGCTGGATGCGGTGCGTGGCGAGCCGTTTCCCATGCCCTTCGGGCCGCGGCCCGAGGTGTTTCTGGGGTTGATGGTCTCGGTCGGGCTGTTGGCTTCGTGGTTGGGCACGCTGTGTTGGAATGCGGCCAGCCAGCGCCTGCCCACGGCGCTGGCAGGGCAGCTGATCGTCTTCGAGACGCTGGCGGCGCTGCTGTACGCTTACCTGTGGCGTGGTCAATGGCCAGCGCCGCTGTCGCTGTTGGGGATTGGCGCGCTGGTGGCGGGGGTGCTGTGGGGCGTGAATGTCCGGCCGCAGCCGGTCGTCGCCCACGCCCACCCCGACTGAGCGGCGCGCCCGCTACAATGCCCGCTTGCCTTCGGGGCGGCGTGACGCGTTGTGCCGTCATCGCAGGCCCGTTTTTCACCCTTTTGCACGCCTGAGGATATCGACGTGTTCATCTCTCCCGCTTATGCCCAAGCCGCCGCTGGCGGCGACGCGCCCTCCACGCTCATGAGCCTGCTGCCGCTGCTGCTCATGTTCGTGGTGCTGTACTTCGTCATGATTCGGCCGCAGATGAAGCGCCAAAAAGAGCACAAGGCCATGATCGACGCGCTGGCCAAGGGCGACGAGGTCGTGACCGCCGGTGGCCTGCTGGGCAAGGTGACCAAGGTCGCTGACAGCACCATCGGGCTGGAGCTGGCCGACGGCGTCGAGGTGCAGCTGCAGCGCACCGCCGTGGTGCAAGTCTTGCCCAAAGGCACATTGAAGTGATCGGGGCGGCGCCGCGCGGGGCGACGTCCTGCCCAACCGCAGCGCGCCGTGCGCCGCAAGGGTGGCCTGTATGAACCGTTACGCCTGGTGGAAGTACGCGACCCTGGTGGTCGTGCTCGTCATTGCCGCGCTGTATACCCTGCCCAACTTCTTTGGCGAGGCGCCAGCGGTGCAGGTGTCGTCGGCGCGCGCCGGGCATCGGCTCGACGAGGGGACGGTGCAGCGCATCGAGCAGGCGCTGGCTGCCGCCGGGCTGGGGGCACAAGCCATCCAGTACGACGGCCAGACCGTGCGCGCGCGCTTTGCCAGCACCGATGAGCAAATCCGCGCCCGCGACGCCATCGAGCGCGCGCTCAACCCGGATGCGGCCAACCCCGCGCACGTGGTCGCGCTCAACCTGCTGCCGCGCACGCCCGAGTGGCTGCAGCGGCTGGGGGCGCAGCCCATGTATCTGGGGCTGGACCTGCGCGGTGGGGTTCACTTCCTGCTGCAAGTGGACATGGCCGCAGCCCTGGACAAGCGACTGGAAGGGCTGGTGGCGGATCTGCGCACAGCGCTGCGTGACAAGGGTATTCGCCACGGCGGGGTGCGGCGCGAAGGAAACGCGGTGACGGTGCGTTTGCGCGAGGCGGGCGCGGTGCGGGGCGCCGAGGATCTGATCGCGCGCGATTTTCCCGACTTGCAGCCCTCGGTGCGCGAGGAGGGGGCAGAGACGGTAATCGCGCTGACCCTGCGCCCGGAGGCGGCGCGGCGTATACAAGAGCAGGCGCTCAAGCAAAACATCTTGACGCTGCGCAATCGCATCAACGAGCTCGGGGTGGCCGAGCCCGTGATCCAGCAGCAGGGGCTGGACCGCATCGTGGTACAACTGCCCGGGGTGCAGGACACCGCCAAGGCCAAGGACATCCTGGGCCGTACCGCTACGCTCGAGATCCGCATGGTGGACGAAAGCCCCGAGGGACTGGCCGCCGAGCGAGATGCTACGGCGCCCGTGCCGTTCGGCTCCGAGCGGTATTTGGATCGCAACGGCCGCCCCGTCATCGTCAAGCGCGAGGTGATCCTGACCGGCGAGAACCTGACCGACGCGCAAGCGGGCTTCGACAGCCAGACGCAAGAGCCGGTGGTCAACCTCACGCTCGACGCCAAGGGCGCGCGCGTGTTTCGCGACGTCACGCGTGAGAATGTCGGCAAGCGCATGGCCATTTTGCTGTTCGAGAAGGGCCGTGGCGAAGTGGTGACCGCGCCCGTCATCCGCACCGAGATCGGCGGTGGGCGCGTACAAATCTCCGGGCGCATGACGACGCAAGAGGCCAACGACACCGCGCTGCTGTTGCGCGCCGGATCGCTGGCCGCCCCGATGGAGATCGTCGAGGAGCGTACCATCGGCCCGAGCCTGGGGGCCGACAACATCCGCATGGGCTTCAACAGCGTGGTCTGGGGCTTTGCGGTGGTGGTCGCCTTCATGTGCATCTACTACCGGCTGTTCGGGGTGTTTTCCAGCGTTGCGCTGGCGGTCAACCTGATGCTGCTGGTGGCGGTGCTGTCCATGCTGCAGGCGACGCTGACGCTGCCCGGCATCGCCGCCATCGCGCTCACGCTGGGCATGGCGATCGATGCCAACGTGCTCATCAACGAGCGGGTGCGCGAGGAGCTGCGCAACGGCTCCGCACCGCAGACGGCCATCCACAAAGGCTACGAGCACGCCTGGGACACGATTCTGGATTCCAACATCACGTCGCTGATGGCGGGGCTGGCGCTGTTGACGTTCGGCTCGGGCCCGGTGCGCGGGTTTGCCGTGGTGCACTGCATCGGGATATTGACCAGCATGTTCTCGGCGGTCTTTTTCTCGCGCGCCTTGGTCAACCTGTGGTATGGGCGGCGCAAGAAGCTGCGCGCCGTCTCGATTGGCATCACCGTCGAGCCCGCGTCGACGGGCAAGGCGGGCTGATCCGCCGGGAGAGCGACGATGGAACTGTTTCGCCTGCGCCGCACCATTCCGTTCACGCGCCACATGTTGGTGCTGAACCTGATCTCGTTCGTCACGTTTTTGGCGGCGGTATTTTTTCTGGTCACGCGCGGCCTGCACCTGTCGATCGAGTTCACCGGCGGCACCGTGGTGGAAGTGGCCTACACGCAGCCGGTCGATCTGGCGCAGGTGCGCAGTGCGGTGGCCGGCTTGGGCTACAGCGACGTGGCGGTACAGCACTTTGGCAGCGCGCGCGACGTGATGCTGCGCCTGCCGCTGCGCGAGGGGGCGTCCTCCAGCCAGCAGACCGAGGAGTTGCTCGCGGCGCTGCGCGCCCAGGATCCGACGGTGACGCTGCGCCGCACCGAGTTCGTCGGACCGCAGGTCGGCCGCGAGCTGGTCGAAGGCGGTTTGCTGGCGCTCGCGTTCGTCATCGGCGGCATCATGATCTACTTGGCCGTGCGCTTCGAGTGGAAGTACGCGGTCGCGGCGATCATCGCCAACCTGCACGATGTCGTCATCATCCTCGGCTTCTTCGCCTTCTTCCAGTGGGAGTTCTCGCTCGCGGTGCTGGCAGCGGTGCTGGCGGTGCTGGGCTATTCGGTCAACGAGTCGGTGGTGATCTTCGACCGCATCCGCGAGACGTTCCGCCGGCAGCGCAAGATGACGGTGCGCGAGGTCATCGACCATGCGATCACGTCGACCATGAGCCGCACGATCATCACCCACGGCTCGACCGAGGCGATGGTGCTGTCGATGCTGATCTTCGGCGGGCCGACGTTGTATTACTTTGCGCTCGCGCTGACCATCGGCATTTTGTTCGGCATCTACTCGTCGGTGTTCGTCGCCTCCGGGGTGGCGATGTGGCTGGGCATCCGACGTGAGGATTTGGTCAAGGCGACCAAGAAGCCGGGCGAAGGCGACGACCCGAACGCGGGCGCCGTCGTTTGACGTTTTTTCCGTGGCGCGCCGCCCCGCGGCCTCAGGCACTCGCCAGCCGCTGTAGGCGCCCGCCGGGCAGGCGCTGCACCCGGCCGTCGAGCTCCAGCGTGAGGAGGTGTGCCTGCAGACGCGCGGTGTCCCACCCGCAGCGCGCCTGCAACACGTCGAACGGGGTGGGGTCGTATCCCAGCGCGACGAGCACAGGATCGTCTCCAGTGTTCGCAGCCGCCGTCGGCGCCGCCGTGGGGGGCGTGGCGGCGGGCGTTGAGGCGTGCGCCCACACGCCGGCGAGCTCCTCGTGGATGTGCGCGGCGGTCTCGACCAGCTTGGCACCTTGGCGGATGAGTGCGTGGCAGCCGCGCGACTGCGGCGAGTGGATGGAGCCGGGAATGGCAAACACCTCGCGCCCCATCTGCGTGGCGAGTTCAGCGGTGATGAGCGAGCCCGACCCCAGCGCCGCCTCGACCACCAGCGAGCCCTGCGACAGGCCAGCGATGATACGGTTGCGGCGCGGAAAGTGCGCGGGCAGCGGGGGCGTGCCAAGCAGGTATTCGCTGACCACGCTGCCGGCGTGCGCGATGCGATGCGCCAGCGCCCGGTGACGGGCGGGATAGACGCGATCGACCCCGGTGCCGACGACCGCCACCGTCTGGCCGCCCGCATCCAGCGCCCCCTCGTGCGCCGCGGCGTCGATGCCAGCGGCCAAGCCCGAGACGATGCAAACCCCCTCGCCTGCCAGCGCACGCGCGAAAGCGCGCGCATTGTCCGCGCCCTGCGGCGTCGGGTTGCGGCTGCCGACGATGGCGAGCGCGCGTGGCGCGGCCAACGCTACGGGGTCCCCCACCACATGCAGCAGGGGCGGGGGATCTGGCGTGGTCAGCAGCGCGGGGGGATAGGCCTCGTCGCCGAGCGCGAGCAGGTGGTGGTTGGGGTTGGCCAGCAGCCACTCGCGGGTGCGCGTGCGCAGCTCCTGCCAGCCGTCCGGCATGCCCAGTAAACGGGCTGCCGTCACCGCGCCCACGACCTCCGCCAACGTGTTGGCGCGTTGGGCGAAGATTGCTGCCGGCGGGCCGAACGCGGCCAACAAGCGCCGCGCCGTCGTTGGGCCGACGCCGTCGGTGGCCATCAGGCGCAGCCAGTCCTCCCAATCGTCGGGTGCCATGCCGTGTTCCGCCGTCGATCAGGGGTTGACGAACCGATCGCCAATCTGGACGCCGTCGGTGATCTGCAGCACGAGTGCGTAGGCCACGCGGTCGAAGGTGCGAAACACCATCATCAAGCCGTTGCGCTCACCCGGCAACAGCAGGCTCGGGCGGGCGTCGTCGGTTTTGTCCGTGACCTGCGTGCGCGCCTTCAGCAGCGCCAACACGTGCCCCACTTCCAGCCCATGTTCCCGGCCGCGGTTGAGCACGACGACCTGATTCTGGCCTGCGAACCGTACTGCATCGCCGTGCACTTTGACGATCTGGCCCTGCACCGGTTGCCCAGGGGCATGGGGCACGTAGGCGCGGCTTTCCCGAGCCGTCGGGGGCAGCAGCCGGTCACCGATGCGCACTTCCTCGCGCGCGGTCAGGATGTCGACGGTGGCGGGCACGAGCGCGGGCTGGCCGTCCGGGCCTTCGCCGTTGCGCTCGCTGCGCACCAATTGGGCACGACCCACGGCCATCGCCTCGTAGCCCAGTACCTCGCCGGTCTCCGGGTCTTTGAGCGCAGTGGCATTGCGGTAGATCGCGAGCAACCGTGGGCGTTGGCGTGACGCCTCCAGGGCGTCGCCCGACAGCGCCGCGCTGGGCCCGACCTGGCCGCGCGCATAGGCGCGGTCTCCGGGGCCGAGCAGCACGCGCGCTTCCGGGCCGGCGACGATGCGCGGGGCGCGCTGGTGCGCTTGTTCGTCCACCACTTCGACGTCGGTGAGGAACGGTTCGATGGCGCCCGGCGGCAGCGCCGGAATGCTGCCGTCGTCGATGCGCTCCGCCCGAACGCGCGGGGAGAGTTTGAGCGTGGGGGGCTCGTCCGAGGCGAGCTGCAGCACGGCGCGATCGCCCACGCGCGTGAGCACCAGCACTTGGCCCGGGTAGATCAGGTGCGGGTTGCGGATCTGCTGCAGGTTCATGCCCCACAGCTCGGGCCAGCGCCACGGGCGTTTGAGATAGAGTGCGGAGATGTCCCACAGCGTGTCACCGCGCTTGACGGTGTAGCGCTCGGGCGCGTTGGGCGCCAGTTCGGCCAACGGCACCCCCGCTTGGGCGACCTGCTGCGCGGTGCTGCGCTGCTGGGGGGTGATGGGGTAGGGGGGCGCGGCCACGGCCGCGCTACCAGCCAGGCCGATCGCGACCGCGGCGAGCATGGGTCGCCACTGGGCCTTGCGGTGCAGACGGGCATGGGTCGCGGGCGCGCGGAACCAAATTAGGGGGCGCTGGGGTTTCATGGATCGCATTTCCTCCCTTGCGATTGTGCGGGCTGCCCCCACTTCTGGCAATGGCATCGCTGCCGACCGACTGGTCTTTCGCGGCAAAAGTGGCGAAAATACCGACATTCGCCCATGAACATGAATACCACCGTCGAACTCCTGCCCATTTTGCGGTACCCCGACCCGCGCTTGCACACGGTTGCACGGCCCGTGGCGGCCGTGGACGATCGGGTGCGCGCCATCATCCCTCGCATGCTTGCCACCATGTATGCGGCCAATGGCATCGGACTGGCGGCCACGCAGGTGGACATCCACGAGCGCATCGTCGTCATCGATGTCAGCGAGGAGCGCAACCAGCCGCTGGTGCTGATCAACCCCGAAATCGAGTGGGCCAGCGAAGAGAAGCGCCGCGGCGAGGAGGGCTGTCTGTCGGTGCCGGGTATCTATGACGGGGTCGAGCGCTCGGTCGCGGTGCGGGTGCGCGCGCTCGACGAGCATGGGGTGAGCCGCGTCATCGACGCCGAGGGACTGCTGGCCGTGTGCATCCAGCACGAGATGGATCACCTGCAGGGCAAGGTGTTCGTCGAATACTTGTCGCCGCTGAAACGCGAGCGCATCAAAACCAAGCTGATCAAGGCCGCTCGTGAGGCCGCGCGGTCCGACGGACCCGTCCGGTCCCCGGCGCGGGCTCGGCGCGAGGCGGCGGAGGCGCGGCTTTGACCGCGCCCGTGGTAACCGATCCCGCCAGTGGCCAGGGGGGTGACCGGGGAACCGGGGCGAGGCCATTGCGCGTGGCCTTTGCCGGCACCCCCGACTTTGCCGCGGTGGCGCTGGCGGCGATCGCCCAAGCGGGCTACCCCATGGCGCTGGTGTTGACGCAGCCGGACCGTCCCGCCGGGCGCGGCCTGAAGCTGCAACCCTCTCCCGTCAAGACCTTGGCGCTAAAGCACGGTTGGCCGCTCGCGCAGCCGCGCGGGTTGCGGCTCGATGGCCGTTGGGCCGAAGACGCCGCCGCGGCGCGCGACGCGCTGCTGACCGCGCGTCCCGACGTGTTGGTGGTGGCCGCCTACGGATTGATCCTGCCGCGCTGGGTATTGGATTTGCCGCGGTTAGGTTGCCTGAATATCCACGCCTCGCTGTTGCCGCGCTGGCGCGGCGCGGCGCCGATCCAGCGCGCCATCGAAGCGGGCGACGCCGAAACCGGCATCACGCTGATGCAGATGGACGAGGGCTTGGATACCGGCGACATCGTGGCGATGCAGGCGCTGCCCATCGGGGCGCACGAGAGCGCCGGACAGCTGCATGACCGGCTGGCCGCTTTGGGGGCGCAGCTGGTGGTGCAGGCGCTGCAGGCTGCCGAGGCGGGACCATTGCCACGGCGCCCGCAACCCGCGCAGGGCGTGACCTATGCGCACAAGATCGACAAGGCCGAGGCAGTGCTCGACTGGCGGCAGCCGGCAGCGGTGCTGGCGCGGCGCGTGCGGGCATTCGATCCCACCCCAGGCGCGGTGACCGTGCTCGACGGTGCGCCACTGAAGGTGTGGCGTGCACAGGCAGAGATGGCGTCCGCCGTGTCGCCGACCGCACCGGGCACGGTGGTGGCGGCTGATGACCACGGCATCCGTGTGCAGACCGGCGACGGGGTGCTGGTGCTGACCGAGGTGCAACGCGCCGGTGGCCGGCGCTTGCCGGTGCGCGACTTTTTGCGCGGCGCGCCGCTGCGTGCTGGGGTGCGGCTGGGGGAGGGTGCGTGAGCGCGTCGGGCGCGAGCGCGTTTTGGCGGGCGGGGTTTCTCAATCCCGCGTTGTGGCGGCGTGCCGCTTTCGCGACCGGCGCGCGCGAATTGCTCAGCGCCGCCGCGGGTATCGGGGCGTGGGGGTTGATGACGGGGGTGGCCATGGTGCAGTCGGGCCTGAGCGCACCAGAGGCCCTGTGGATGACCGCGCTCGTCTATGCCGGCAGTGCGCAGCTCACCGCCGTGCCATTGATCGTGGCCGACGCGCCGTTGTGGGTGATTCTGGCGGCGGCGTTTTGCGTCAACCTGCGCTTCGTGGTGTTTTCTGCTCATCTGCGCCCGTATCTGGCCCATCTGCCGCGCGGGCAGCGGCTGCTGACCGGCTACCTCACGGGGGATTTGAGCTACGTGTTCTTTGCCCGCCGCTATCCCCACCCGGGGCGCACGGACGACGAGCGACTCGACCAGGAAGCCTACCTGGCGGGCAGCTGCGCGGTCAACTATGCGTTTTGGATGACGGCCAGCGTTATCGGCATCGGTCTGGCGCACGCCATCCCGCTGGAATGGGGGTTGGGGTTTGCAGGGATTCTGGCGCTGTTGGGGGTGGCGTGTTCACTGGCCAGTACGCGGCTGCGCGTGTTGTCGGCGGTGGTAGCGGGTTCCGCGGCGGTGGCGGCGTGGGCGTTGCCGCTCAAGCTGCACATCGTGGTGGCGATCGCGGCAGCGGTCGCCGTGTGTCTGGTCGCCGAGGCGCACGGCCCGCGCTGGCTGCGCGGATCGGCCATTCCTGCGCAGGGCGGCCATGGGTGACGTCGATCCCTATCGGCTGTTGACGTTCGTCGCGCTGGGCGCGATCACGGTGGTGACGCGCGGGTTTTTCTTCCTGTCGGATCGTCCGTGGCGCCTGCCCCACTGGGCCGAGCGGGGACTGCAGTACGCGCCCATCGCGGCGTTGGCGGCGGTCGTCGTGCCCGAGGTGGTGATGCAAAACGGCCAGCTCATCCACACCTGGCAGGATGCTCGCCTGTACGCGGCGGTGGCCGGCGCGGGTTGGTTCTTCTGGCGCCGGGGAGTGCTGGGGACGATCGTCACGGGCATGGCGGTGTATCTGCCGCTGCACTTGGGGCTGGGGTGGTAGGCGCGGCACGGGGGGCGGCGATGCAGCGCGCCATCGCAGCCTCAAGGGCGGGGCGCTGCACCGGCTTGGCCAAAAATCCGTTCATGCCGGCGGCCTGTGCCCGTTGCTGCACGTCGTCCATGACGTCGGCCGTCAGCGCGATGATGGGGACTTGACCGCGCGGCCCCGGCAGGGTGCGGATCTGTCGCGAGGCCTGCAGCCCGTCCATGCCGGGCATGTGAATGTCCATCAGGATGACGTCGTAGTCGTGTTCGGCCGCCTGCTGCAGTGCTTGCTGTCCATCCTCGGCGAAGTCGACGCGATGCCCCATTTTGTCCAGCAATAGGCCGATGACCTTGCGATTGACCGGGTGGTCTTCGGCCACCAGCACGCGCCAGCCGCTGCCGTGCGGCGCGGTCGGGGGCGGGGCGGGGAGTTCGGCGCCGGCCTGCCCGGGCACCGCCTCGGCAGGCGGCGGTCCGTCCATCCAGCCGGGCGTTTGTGTGACGGCAAAGTCGGATGGCGTGGCTTCAGGTGCAGCGATCGGCGTCACCCAGGTGGCCGTGAAGGTGGAGCCTGCCCCCGGCTGGCTTTCGACCTGCACGTCGCCGCCCATCAGGCGTGCCAGCGTGCGCGAGATGTCCAGCCCGAGCCCACTGCCGCCGTAGCGGCGCGTGATCGAGGGGTCCGCCTGCTGAAACCGTTGAAACAGCCGCGACAGGGTCGACGCGTCCATGCCGATGCCCGTGTCGCGCACCACGGCCCTCCAGCGCACCCGTGGTTCGCGACCGGGTACCGATTCCGCGCGCACCGTGAGATCGACCCGGCCACGGTCGGTGAATTTGATGGCGTTGCCCAGCAGGTTGAGCAAGATTTGCCGCACGCGTGTCGCATCGGCGAGCACCCACGGGGTGCCACCGTCGTCGATCGACAGGCCCAGCTCGATCCCCTTGCGCTCGGCTTGGGGTTGCAACCAGCGGTGCACGTGGCGAACCAGCTCTGGTAGATCCACGGGTTCGGGCTGGATGCGCAGCTGGCCGGCATCGAGCGCCGACAGATCCAGGATGTCGTTGAGCAGCGCCAGCAGATGCCCGGCCGATGCGCGCGCGGTCTGCAGAAGATCGCGCTGGGCGGGCGTCAGCGGGCTGTCGGCCAGCAGGTCCAGCATGCCGAGCATGCCGTTGAACGGGGTGCGCAGCTCATGGCTCATGTTGGCCAGAAACTGGCTCTTGATACGGCTGGCGGCTTGCGCCTCGTCGCGCGCGCGGGCCAGGGCGGTGTTGAGGGCTTCGAGCGCTCTGCGCTCTTGGGTTTGCCGGCGCTGCCGCTGCCACAGCGCGAGGGCCGCCAATAGCAGCACCAGTACCTGGGCCGCCATTAGCCAAATGACATAGCCGCGCAGGCGTCGCACCTCGTGCAGCTTGGCAGCGACCCGCTCGCTGACCAGCCGATCGGCGGTCAGTGTCAGGGCTTGCACCTCCGGGCCCAGCGCGTCCATTTGCTGCAGCGCCTCGTCCAAGCGTGGCCCATCGGTTGCCGGCAGCGCGGCGTCCAGGGTTTGCACCAGTTGGTGCAGACGCGGCATCAGCTGCTGGTACGCAGGCAGCTGGCGCAGGGGCTCGATGGAGGGGTTTTCGGCCAGCAGGGCGACACGGCTGGCGTAGATTTCGTGCCGCAACACGACCGCATCCCAGTCGGGGGGCGAGCGGCCCCGTAGGGCTTGCGTGAGGGCGCTGCGCAGGCGCAAAAACTCCCGTTCGTGCTGAAAGGCCAGCGCCGTCAGCGAATCGGCCTGCAGCTGCGCCGATTCCTCGGCCGAGCGGGACTGCTGCAAAAAGACCCCGAGCAGCACCGCCAAACCTGCCGCCAACACGGTGGTGGTGAGCGCGACCCACCACAAAAACCGGCGCCCTTCGGCGCTGGCGGTAGTGGCGGCGGTCGGGGCCGCAGGGGTCGGATTCATTCCACGTCGATCGCCTTGAGCTGCCAGATCGAGCGCTCGTAGTAGCGCAGGTCCTTGAGCGCAGGGTCGCGGTCGAAGGGGTAGACGATGAACAGGGGGCCCTTGTCGCGCACCGCCATCGGCACCCCGTTTTTGCGGGTGGCGATGATGACGTCGTGGCGCTGGGCGTCCTCGAACGGGATCACGACACGGTAGTCATTGAGCGCCGTGGCGCGCAGCTGCCGTCCTTCGGCACGGACGGCGGCCAGTACATCGCGCAGGCGCGGGCCGCGGAAGGTGACCGGTTGATCGTCCCACGGCGTGCGGGTGGTGAAGGTGTGTTGGGGCAATGCCTCCAACATGGCCATGTCGAACGCGGCGTGCGAGCCGTGGTTGCGCACGCCGATCTGCCCCCCCAGGGTCAACACGACGCGGTCTTTGGGCGCTGGCAACGACGCTTGGGCGTGCGCGACGGTGGCCATGCCGCACACGACGGCCGTCAGCGCGAGCGCCACAGATCTGCGTGAAATAGAAAAAACCATACGAACTGCAGCCCCCGGTATTTTCAGATTTGTCAGGATCTTACGACAAGGCACGCGGCGCGCCAATGGGGCGGCTTTGTGGCGGGGCGCTGGTACCACCCGAGCCCTGGGCTGCCGCGCGCGCGGCAAACTCCTCGCGCAGGGCACGCAGCTTGGCGCGCGGGTCCTCTTGCGTGGTGGCGGGGTCGAGCTGCATTTCGGCAATGAAGCGGCTGGGCTGCGCGGTGACGCGCTCGCGCCCTTGTTTGCGCTGCTTGAGCCAACTGACCACCAGCGTGCGCTGGGCGCGCGTGATGCCGACATACATCAGGCGGCGCTCTTCCTCGATGCGTGCGGCGAGCTGCTGCGC
>NZ_CALIND010000201.1:0-26634 GCF_938045175.1 uncultured Tepidimonas sp. | reverse complement strand
GGGGGCGTACTGGGACGGCGGCATCACCGACTACCACCTGCACCTGCGCTGGCGGCCCGAGCGCGGCTTGGTGCTCTACCCGCATTTTCAGCGTCAGGTCATCCCGGGTTGGCTGGACAAGGGATTGCGCTGGCGCCACCGGCCCACGTCGGCGCTCGATCGCACCATCGTGCTGGCGCCCGACCCGGCGTGGGTGCGGTCGTTGCCCAACGGCAAGCTGCCCGACCGCACGGACTTCGAGCGCTACGGCCACCACCTGTCCGAGCGCATGCGGGTGTGGCAGACGGCCGTGCGCGAGGCGCAGCGCCTGGTCGACGAATTTGCTGCCTGGCTCGAGCAACCCGACCCCAGCCGGGTCGAGCCGCTGTGAGCGGCGCGCGTTACATCGACGCCTCCAACATTGCGCGGTAGTCCTCGCGTGAGGCGGTGCGCGGGTTGGTGCGGTGGCAGTGGTCGGCAAGCGCCCCGTCGATGATGCGCTCGAATTGGTCGCGTCGTACACCCAGCTCGGTCAACCCGCGGGGCAGGCCCAAGCGGGCATTGAGCGCACGGATGGCCGGGCCGATGTCTTCCGGGGCGGCCAGGCCCATGGCTTGGGCCATGCGTTCCAAGCGGCGTTCGCGGCGCACGCTCTCGGCGTCGGCATTGAAGGCGATGACCGCGGGCAAAAAGATCGCGTTGAGCGTGCCATGGTGCAGGGTGGGATCGAGCCCGCCCAGGCTGTGGCTGAGGGAGTGCACGCAGCCCAGCCCTTTTTGGAACGCCATAGCCCCCTGCATGCTGGCGCACAGCATGTGCAGCCGGGCGTCGAGGTCACGCCCGTTGTGCGTGGCTGGCTCGATGTGGGCCCAGCCACGCGTCAGACCGTCGAGCGCGATGCCGTCCGCCGGAGGGTTGAAGGCCGGGGCCAGGAAGGTCTCGATGCAGTGGGCGATCGCGTCCATGCCGGTGGCCGCGGTCAGGCGCGGGGGCAAGCCGACGGTCAGCTCGGGGTCCAGGATGGCGGCCTTGGGCAGCAGGTGCCAGCTGTGAAAACCCAGTTTGCGGCCATCGTCGACGATCAGGATGGCGCCGCGCGCGACTTCGCTGCCCGTGCCGGCGGTGGTGGGGATAGCGATCAACGGCGGTACGCGATCGGTGATCAGGGGTGAGCCGCCTTCGATGGTGGCGTAGGTCTTGAGCGGGCCGTCATGCGTGGCGGCGATGGCCACGCCTTTGGCACAGTCGATGGCGCTGCCGCCACCGAGCGCGATCAGCCCGTCGCAGCGGTGGTCGCGGAAGCGCTGCACGGCGGCGCGCACCGCCGCTTCCGTCGGGTTGGGCGGGGTGCCATCGAAGACCGCGCAGGGCAGGGCGTCGCCCAGCACGGTCAGCGCACGCGCCAGTAGGCCCGCGTCGCGCACCCCCGCGTCGGTGACGATGAGCGGGCGCCGCATGCCGACGCGGGCGCATTCGGCAGGCAGCAGGCGCAACGCTCCCGCTTCGACCTGGATGGTGGTGAGGTAGCGAATCTCGGCCATGGAGTCTCCTTGCCTTTTGTTTGGGGGTGGTGTTCGTATTGTGCGGTGGCCGACGGTAACGCCACTGCGGGTGGGCCGGCAAGTGCGTGCGTGACAACGCGGGTGGGCATTGGGGTGACAATCGTGCCCATGTCGAATGGGGACCCACACCACCTGTTGACCCCCGCCATGCGCGGCGTGCTGGCGCGCATGGCGCGCGCCCGCCGCCCGCCGCTGCACACCCTGACGGTGGCGCAAGCGCGCGCGTTTTACGAGGCGGGCGCCGAGGTGTTGGAGCTGCCGCCGCCACCCATGGCCCGTGAGCAGTGCTTGTCGGTGCCCGCGCGCGATGGCGCCGTGTTGAGCGCTGAGCTCGTCGCGCCGCCCGCGACCGGGCAGGCGCCGTTGCCGGTGTTGTTGTATTTTCACGGGGGCGGCTTCGTGGTGGGCAGCGTGCGTACCCATGCGGCCCTGTGCCGACGTTTGGCGGCGCTCGCGGGCTGCGCGGTGCTGTCGCTCGACTATCGGTTGGCGCCCGAGCACCGCTTTCCCACCGCGGTGCACGATGCGGTCGATGCGCTGGCCTGGCTGCGCGGGGCTGCGGCTGACCTGGGGTTGGACCCTGGCCGTATCGCCGTGGGGGGCGACAGCGCGGGAGGCACCCTGGCGGCGGTGGTCGCCCTCCATGCGCGCGATGCCGGCTGGCCGCTGGCGCTGCAGCTCTTGTTCTATCCGGGTTGCAGCGCGTGGCAAGACACCCGCTCGCACCGCCGCTTTGGGCATGGCTTCGTGCTCGAGGCCGAGACGATCCAGTGGTTTTTTCGCCACTATGTCGATGACGCGCAGCGCGAAGATTGGCGCTTTGCGCCGTTGCTGGCGCCGGACTTCGATGGCGTGGCGCCGGCGTGGATCGGTCTGGCCGAGTGCGATCCGCTGGTGGACGAGGGCGTCGAGCTGGCCGATCGGCTGCGCATGGCAGCGGTGCCGTTCGAGCTGGAAATCTACCGCGGCGTCACGCACGAATTCATCAAAATGGGGCGGGCCGTGCCCGAGGCCCAGCAGGCCCTTGCCGATGCGGCGCGCGCGCTGCGCGGTGCGTGGGGTATCGTAGGGGAATCGCGCGAGTCTCCCTGATGCAAAAAGGGCGGATGCGGCAAGCGTGCGCCTGCAGCGCTGCGCGCGCGTAAACTGAAAAGCTTTTTTCCATGGACGCCTGCGCCCGATGAACGCTCCGCTCGACGTCTCTTTCTTTCCGCGCGATGCCAAGCCGCTGACCAGCTTCAAGCCATACTGGGCCAAGCGCTTCGGCACGGCGCCGTTCCTGCCCATGAGCCGCGCCGAGATGGAGGCGCTGGGTTGGGATTCGTGCGACGTGATTCTGGTCACGGGTGACGCCTACGTCGACCACCCGAGCTTTGGCATGGCGGTGATCGGTCGCGTGCTCGAGGCGCAGGGCTTTCGCGTCGGCATCATTGCCCAGCCTGATTGGCACAGCGCCGAGCCGTTCAAAGCCCTGGGCCGGCCCAACCTGTTCTGGGGCGTGACGGCGGGCAACATGGACTCCATGATCAACCGCTACACAGCGGATCGCAAGATTCGCTCCGACGATGCCTACACCCCTGGCGGCGTGGCGGGCAAGCGGCCGGATCGTGCCTGCATCGTGTATGCCCAGCGCTGTCGCGAGGCGTACAAGGACGTCCCGATCATCCTGGGCGGCATCGAGGCCAGCCTGCGCCGCATCGCTCACTACGACTATTGGAGCGAGACCGTGCGCCGCTCCATCCTGCTCGACGCCAAGGCCGATCTGCTGCTCTATGGCAATGCCGAGCGCGCGCTGGTCGAGGTGGCGCACCGTCTGGCGCGCCGTGAGCCGATCGAATCCATCACCGACGTGCGGGGCACTGCCTTCGTGCGCCGCGGCACACCCGAGGGGTGGTTCGAGATCGACTCGACCGAGGTGGACCGCCCCGGCCGGGTGGAGGCGCACGTGAACCCCTACCTGATGGTCTCGGAGCAGGCCCAGGCGCAGGGACAGACCTGTGCGCGCGAGGCCGAGGCGCAGGCCCAGGCCGAGGCAGCCAACACGGCGTCCGCGGCACGGTCGCCCGTGGCGCCTGTGCGCTTCATGCCCAATCCGGCGCTGGCCCGCCGAGGAGGGCTGCCGCGCGAGCGCACCGTCATCCGCCTGCCCAGCTACGAGCAGGTCAAGGCCGACCCGGTGCTGTACGCGCACGCCAACCGCGTGCTGCACCTGGAGACCAACCCCGGCAACGCGCGTGCGTTGGTGCAGGCGCATGGCAGCGGCCCTTCGGCACGGGACGTGTGGATCAACCCGCCGCCCATTCCCCTGACCACGGCCGAGATGGATTGGGTGTTCGGCCTGCCGTATGCGCGCAGCCCACACCCGGCGTATGCCGATGCGAACGGCCGCCACGATGGGCCGACCAAGATCCCCGCTTGGGAGATGATCCGCTTCAGCGTCAACATCATGCGGGGCTGTTTTGGCGGTTGCACCTTCTGTTCCATCACCGAGCACGAGGGGCGCATCATTCAGAGCCGCTCCGAGGCGTCCATCCTGCGCGAAATCGAGGAAATTCGCGACAAAGTGCCAGGGTTTACCGGTGTCATCTCGGACCTGGGTGGCCCCACGGCCAATATGTACCGCCTGGGGTGTCGCAGCCCGGCCATCGAGGCCGCCTGCCGCAAGCCCAGTTGCGTCTACCCGGACATTTGCGCCAACCTGCACACGGACCATGGACCACTGGTGCAGCTGTACCGCCGTGCGCGCACGCTGCCGGGCGTCAAAAAGATTCTGATCGGATCGGGCCTGCGCTACGATTTGGCGGTGCGCAGCCCTGAATACGTGCGCGAGCTGGTGCAGCACCACGTTGGGGGGTATCTGAAGATCGCGCCCGAACACACCGAGCCCGGGCCGCTGTCCAAAATGATGAAGCCGGGCATCGGCACTTACGACCGCTTCAAGCAGATGTTCGACCGCTACTCGCGCGAGGCAGGCAAGGAGCAGTACCTCATCCCGTACTTCATCGCCGCCCACCCGGGCACCACGGACGAGGACATGATGAACCTGGCGCTGTGGCTCAAGCGCAACGGCTTTCGCGCCGACCAGGTGCAAACCTTCTATCCAAGCCCCATGGCCACGGCCACCGCGATGTATCACACGGGGCTCAACCCGCTCAAGGGCATCCACCGCGACGAGCGCACCGAGAAGGTGGATGTGGTGCGCGGCGAGCGGCGCCGGCGCTTGCACAAGGCGTTTTTGCGCTACCACGACCCCAACAACTGGCCGCTGTTGCGCGAGGCGCTCAAGGCCATGGGCCGTGCCGATTTGATCGGCAACGGCAAACACCACCTGGTGCCTGCGTACCAGCCCGTCACCGATGGCGGCTACCGCGCGCCGCGACGCGCCAATTCCACGCCACCGGCGGCCAAGGCGCGCGCGCCCGGGCAAGCCACGGCGGCCGAGGCGCCACCGCCCCGCGGGCGGCTGTTGACCCAACACACCGGGCTGCCGCCGCGCGCCACCGGGGCCGAGGAGCCGACGCGCCGCGCGCCGCGCACCCCGCAGGCGCGGCGCAAGCGCTAACAGCCAGCCGCCCCATCGCCATTGAAGGGGATTCCGACAGTGCGCTTCGTGGCTCGGCTCGGCAGTCGCTGGCTGATTCTGTCGGTATGGCTGGGGGTGCTGCTGGGTTGCAGTGGCGGACCGCCAGCAGCCGACGGCGCGGGCGCGCTCGCGGTTACCGTCATCGCCGTGCACGACGGCGACACCTTGCGCGTGCGCGATGGCACGGGGCGCGAGCGGACTGTGCGGTTGGCGGTCATCGACGCGCCAGAAATCGCGCAGCCGTTTGGCGAGCAGGCGCGCGACGCGGTTCGCGCGCTGGCGCAAGGGCGGCTCGTGCGGCTGGAGCCGCGCGGACACGACCGCTACGGCCGCCTGTTGGCCGTGGTGTGGGTGCCGGATGGACCGTTGGCGCCGACCGATCTGTCGCTGTGGCTGCTGGAGCAAGGGCTGGCGTGGCACTACCGGGCACATGCCGATGAACAGCCACTGCCCGAACGGTGGCAGTATGCGCTGGCCGAAGCGCAGGCACGGTGGGGCCGTCGTGGCCTTTGGCAGCATGCGGATGCCGTGCCACCGTGGCAGTGGCGGCGCCAGCGGCGCATCCCTTCGGCCCATGCCGATGGCGCGCATCCGGGGCACGGCTTGGCTCCGGATGTGAGCAGCCCGTGACGTCACCGCAGGACCACCACGAGGTCAGACGTCGATGGCTTGGACGGAGCCAACGCGCTTGCGCAGTTCGAACTTCTGGATCTTGCCAGTGCTGGTCTTGGGGAGCTCGCCAAACACCACCGCACGCGGGACTTTGAAGGCGGCCAGGTGGGCCCGGCAGTGGGCGATCAATTCCTCGGCCGTGACTTGCGCGCCGTCTCGCAACTCGACGAACGCACACGGTGTCTCGCCCCAGCGGGGGTCGGGCTTGGCGACCACTGCCGCGGCCTGCACCGCCGGATGGCGGTAGAGGACGTCCTCCACCTCGATCGAAGAGATGTTCTCGCCGCCGGAGATGATGATGTCCTTGCTGCGGTCCTTGATCTTGATGTAGCCGTCCGGGTATTGCACCGCCAGGTCACCCGTGTGAAACCAGCCGCCGGCGAATGCCTCGGCCGTCGCCTGTGGGTTTTTCAGATAACCCTTCATGACGATGTTGCCGCGGAACATGATCTCACCGATCGTCTCGCCATCCCACGGCACCGGCTGCATCGTGCCGGGGTCGAGCACCCGCGCGTCCTGCTGGAGGTGATAGCGCACGCCCTGGCGGGCGTTGAGCCGCGCGCGCTGCGCCAGTGGCTGATCGGCCCAATCGGGTTGCGGCGCGCAGACGGTGGCAGGGCCATAGACCTCGGTCAGGCCATAGACGTGGGTCAGCTCGATGCCCATGCGCTCCATCGCCTCCAGCAGCGCCGCTGGCGGGGCCGATGCCGCGACCATGCCCCGGATGCCCCGTGGCAGTCCGGCCTTCATGGGTTCGGGCGCGTTGGCCAGCATGGCGTGCACGATCGGCGCGCCACAGTAGTGGGTGACGCCGTGTGTGCGCATCAGCTCGAACACTGCGGCCGCCTCTACCCGCCGCAGGCACACGTTGACACCTGCGCGCGCGGCCAGCGTCCACGGAAAGCACCATCCGTTGCAATGGAACATCGGCAACGTCCACAGATAGACGGGGTGCTTGGGCATGTCCCACTCCAGTATGTTGGACAGCGCATTGAGCGCCGCCCCCCGGTGGTGGTACAGCACTCCCTTGGGGTTGCCTGTGGTGCCGCTGGTGTAGTTCAGCGCGATCGGATCCCATTCGTCCTCGGGTAGCACCCAGGGGGCGGTCGGGTCGCCGCTGGCAAGGAAATCCTCGTAGTCGATGGCGTCGAGCGCTGCTGTCGGCGGTCCGAACGACGCGTCGCGGGTCAGCACGACGAGCGGCGGTTCGCGGCGCTGCCGCAGGCGCAGCGCCTCGGCGGCCAGCGCGGCAAACTCTGGGTCCACCAGTAACGCGCGCGCTTCGCCGTGGTCGAGCATGAAGGCCACCGCCGCGGCGTCGAGGCGGGTATTGATGGCATTGAGTACCGCGCCCGCCATCGGCACGCCAAAGTGAGCCTCCACCATTGGGGGGGTATTGGGCAACAGCGTCGCGACCGTATCCCGCCGTCCAATACCGCTGCGTTGCAGCGCACTGGACAGCCGCCGGCAGCGTCGTTCGGTCTCCTGCCACGTCTGCCGCAGCGCCGATTCCCTCAACCCGTAGACGATTGCCGGGCGTTGAGGGTACACCTGCGCGGTGCGCTCCAGAAACGACAGCGGCGTCAGCGGCACATGATTGGCCGCACAGCGGGGCAGGTCGCGATCATCGATGGGCATCGAGACGACTCCTAGAGCAACGCGCAGGGAATCAGGCGACGAGATCGGTCGCCGTCGGGGGCCACCGTGAGGCCCAGTATCGCACGAGGTCGCCGTGGGCTGCAACGGCTTGTGCCACGGCGCTGTCCAGCACGTCGGGCGGTGCGGCGTGGACATTGGCCAGCCGGGCGCCGATCAGGCCGGCCAGCACGTCGCCGGTGCCGGCGGTGGCCAACAGCCCGTCGCCGCTGGCATTGATGATCGGGGTGACCCCGGGTGCGGCGATCACGGTGCCGCTGCCTTTGAGTACCACCACCGAGCCGAGCCGCTGCGCGAGTGTGGCGGCAGCGCGCACGCGGTCGGATTGCACGGCGGCGCTGTCGGTCCCGAGCAGGCGCGCCGCCTCCAGCGGGTGCGGGGTCAGCACGGTGCACCAGCCAGCGGCTCGGCGCCGGGCCCAGACCGGGTCGGGCGCGGCGTCGGCCGCCGCCGCAGCACCCAGCGCATTGAGCGCGTCCGCGTCCAGCACCAGCCGGGGGGCGCGCGCCAGCAGCGGGGGCAGCGCATCGGCCATGGCACGGCCGCCACCACAGCCCGCCACCACCACGGCCTGCTCGACGAGCGGCGACTGCAGCGCCGCTCGTGCCGTGCGCAGCATCAGCGCGGGCTGCCCCGGGTCGACAGCCGGCACGGTGTCGGCGTCGCCGAGCAAGCCCACATAGACGCGACCCGCGCCCGCGCGCAAGGCAGCACGACCGGCCAGCAGCGCGGCACCGGTCATGCCGATGCCGTCGCCGGTCGTCGGTAGCTGACCGCCGATGATCAGCACATCACCGCGTTGCCCTTTGTGGCTGGCGTGGTCAGCCCGCAAAGTGGGAACCTGCGGCCAGGCGTCGTCCCACGCCAGCCAGGCATCAGGCGCCTCGGTGGCGGTGACACCCAGGTCGTCGAACCAGAGGGCTGATCCCACACAGGCGCGCCCCACACCGGTGAACAAGCCCGGCTTGAGGGTCAGCAAGGCCAACGTCACGCGCGGGCCGCACGCATGCGGCGGGGCGTCGGCCCACCAGCACCCGCTGTCAGCATCCAGCCCGCTGGGCAGGTCCACGCACAGCGTGGGCGCGGGGCACGCTTGCAGCCAGCGCAGCGCGTCCAGCGCGACACCCGTGACCGGGCGCGACAGACCCAGGCCGAACACTGCGTCGATGACCAGATCCGCCCCCTCGTCCAGGCCCGATAAGTCGTGGACCGCGGTCACACCTGCCTCCAGCGCCGTCGCGCGCGCCCAGCGGGCATCGTCGGGCAGCCGGGTCGGGTCGCTCATCAGGCTGATGACCCGCACCTGCGCGCCTGGTATTCCCGCCAGATGACGCTGCAGCAGTGCGGCGGCGAGCCAGCCATCGCCGCCGTTGTTGCCGCCGCCGGCCAGCACCGTGACGCGGCGCGCGTGCGGTTGCCACGCGCGCGCCAGGCGCGCGACGGCCGTCCCGGCGCGCGCCATCAGGGTGTGGGCGGGCAGGGCAGCCGCTGCCCGGCGCTCGATGGTCCGAGAGGCCGTAGCCCCGTAGAGCGGCCAGCGGCGGTGCAAGGGCGTGGTGGGTGTATCGGCGGGCGGTGGCAGCAATCGTTGCAGGGGCATGGAGCCAGTATAGGCCGCGGGCCCGGGCACCGCACGCGTGCATCGCAGTTCGATGCGACGCGCTATAATCGATAGGTTTTGCGACCCGTCGGCCGCGGTGCGCGTTGGCAGTCGCAAAGCAATCGCGAGCCGGCCCATCCTAGGTGTCGCGTCGGTCGAGCCTTGTCGCTTGCCGCGTGATCCGGGCCGTCTTCAGACCCAACCTTCGGAATAGAAAGACCACCATGTCGATTTCCATGCGCGAAATGCTGGAAGCCGGTGTCCATTTCGGGCACCAGACGCGCTTCTGGAACCCCAAGATGGCCCCTTACATCTTCGGCCATCGCAACAAGATCCACATCATCAATCTCGAAAAGACGGTGCCGCTGTTCGAGGAGGCGCGCAAGTTCGTGCGCCAGCTCACCGCCAACGGCGGCACGGTGCTGATGGTGGGCACCAAGCGCCAGTCGCGCGAGATCGTGGCCGCCGAGGCGCGACGCGCCGGTATGCCGTATGTCGATCAGCGCTGGCTGGGCGGCATGCTGACCAACTTCAAGACCGTCAAGACCTCCATCAAGCGCCTCAAGGATATGCAGGCGCAAAAAGAAGCCGGTCTGGAGGGGATGTCCAAGAAAGAGCAGCTGCTGTTCAATCGCGAGCTGGCCAAGCTGGAAAAGGACATCGGCGGCATTCAGGACATGACCGCGCTGCCGGATGCGATTTTCGTGATCGACGTGGGTTACCACAAGATCGCCGTGGCCGAGGCCAAGAAGCTGGGCATCCCCGTCATTGGCGTGGTCGACACCAACCATTCGCCCGAAGGTATCGACTACGTCATCCCGGGTAACGACGACTCGGCCAAGGCGGTGGCCATCTACGCGCGCGGCATCGCCGACGCCGTGCTGGAAGGCCGCAGTGCTGCTGTCGAGCAGGTCGTGCAGGCCGCGCGTGCGGGCGGCGACGAGTTCGTCGAGGTCGAGGAGGCCTGACGCCCCGCGTCACCGGCGACGAAGGGGCTGCGTGCCCCTTTTTTGTCACCGTCTGGACATACCCCTGATCCACACTCGGGTGGCGCACGCCGCCCCAAGGAGCAACACAATGGCAGCTATCACCGCTAGCATGGTCGCGGAACTTCGCGCCAAGACCGACGCCCCCATGATGGAGTGCAAGAAGGCCCTTACCGAGGCCGACGGCAACATGGAAAAGGCGGAGGAAATCCTGCGCGTCAAGCTGGGCAACAAGGCCGGTAAGGCGGCCAGCCGCGTCACCGCCGAAGGGGTCGTGGCGTCGCACATCGATGGCAACACCGGCGCGCTCATCGAAGTCAACTGCGAGACCGATTTCGTCTCCAAGAACGAACTGTTCGGCAGCTTTTGCCAGGCGCTGGCCAAGCTGGTCGCCGAGCGCGACCCGGCCGATGTGGCGGCGCTGTCGGCGTTGCCGCTGTCGATGGAGGGTTTTGGCCCCACCGTGGAAGACGTGCGCAAGGGGCTGATCGGCAAGATCGGTGAAAACATGACGATCCGCCGCTTCAAGCGTTACGCGGGCGGCGGCCAGCTGGCGGCCTATCTGCATGGCGTGCGCATCGGTGTCATGGTCGAGTACGAGGGCGACGCGACGGCAGCCAAGGACGTGGCCATGCACATCGCGGCCATGAAGCCGGTGGCCACGTCGTCGGCCGAGGTGCCGGCCGAGCTGGTCGCCAAGGAGCGCTCGATCGCCGAGCAAAAGGCGGCCGAATCCGGCAAGCCCGCCGAGATCATCGCCAAGATGGTGGATGGTGCGGTGCAGAAATTCCTCAAGGAAGTCTCGCTGCTGGACCAGGTGTTCGTCAAGGCCGCGGACGGCAAGCAGACTGTCGGCCAGTACCTCAAGGGTGCCAATACCACGGTCAAGGGCTTCACCCTCTACGTGGTGGGCGAAGGCATCGAGAAGAAGCAAGACGACTTCGCCGCCGAAGTGGCTGCGCAGGTGGCGGCCGCGCAAAAAGCCTGACGCACGCGTTTGTTCTGCCGACGGCCGGCTCCTGTTCAGGGGCCGGCCGTTTTTACAGGGCGATCGTTGCCGACCGTCCAACCCCCGTACAATCCCCAGCCAGATTGCGAGACCCCGCCATGCCCGCTTTGCAGCGCATTCTTCTCAAGCTCTCCGGTGAAGCCCTGATGGGCGACGAGGCCTTCGGCATCCACCGCGGCACCATCGAGCGCATCGTCGCCGAGGTGGCCGAGGTCAACCGCCTGGGGGTGCAGGTCGCCATCGTCATCGGTGGGGGTAACCTGTTTCGCGGGGTGGCGGGCGGTGCCGTCGGCATGGATCGCGCCACCGCCGACTACATGGGCATGCTGGCCACCGTCATGAATGCGCTGGCCATCGGTGACGCGCTGGAGCGCGGCGGTACCAAGGCGCGCGTGATGTCGGCTATCGCGATCGATCAGGTCGTCGAGCCCTACGTGCGCCCGAAGGCGCTGCAGTATCTGGAAGAGGGCAAGGTGGTCGTATTCGCGGCGGGCACGGGCAATCCGTTTTTCACCACGGATACCGCGGCCGCGCTGCGGGGCGCCGAGATCGGCGCCCAGATCGTGCTCAAGGCGACCAAGGTCGATGGCGTCTATACGGCCGATCCCAAGAAAGATCCCACGGCGACCCGATATCCGCGCATCAGTTTCGACGAAGCCATGGTGCGCCAACTGCAGGTGATGGACGCGACCGCGTTTGCGCTGTGCCGTGACCAGAACCTGCCGGTGCGGGTGTTCTCGATCTTCAAGCCCGGCGCGCTCAAGCGCGTCGTCATGGGCGAGGACGAGGGGACCCTGGTGCACGTCTGAGACCACGAGAGGCCATTCGATGAGCAGCATTCCCGAGATCAAAAAAACCGCCGAGCAAAAGATGCAGCAGTCGCTGGAGGCGCTGCGGACCAACCTGGCCAAGGTGCGCACGGGCCGCGCCAACCCGGCGCTGCTGGATACGGTGCAGGTGGAGTATTACGGCAGCATGGTGCCGTTGAGCCAGGTCGCCAACCTGACGTTGCTCGACGCGCGTACGATCGGGGTGTCGCCCTGGGAAAAGGGCATGGGCGCCAAGATCGAGAAAGCCATCCGCGAGTCGGACCTGGGGCTCAACCCGGCGTCGCACGGCGACCTCATTCGCGTGCCCATCCCGCCCATGACCGAGGAGCGCCGCAAGGAGTTGACCAAGGTCGTCAAGGCCGAGGGCGAACACGCCAAGGTGGCGATCCGTAATCTGCGCCGCGACGCCAACGAACACGTCAAGCGCCTGGTCAAGGACAAGCTCGCGTCCGAGGACGAGGAGCGACGCGCGCAGGACGAGATCCAAAAACTGACCGATCGCATGATCGCCGAAGTGGACAAGATGGTCGCGTCGAAAGAGGCGGACATCATGGCCATTTGAGTGGCGGGCACGCGCATGTCCGATTCCCAGGCCAAGCCATCCGGGCAGGGCGTCGGTGTCACCGTCAGCCAGGTGCCCGGGCACGTGGCCATCGTGATGGATGGCAACGGTCGCTGGGCGCGCCAGCGGTTGCTGCCTCGGGTCGCCGGGCACCGCGCCGGCATGGAGACGCTGCGCCGCGTCGTGGGCTGGTGCATCCAGCGCGGCGTGAAGGTGTTGACGGTTTTTGCCTTTTCGTCCGAGAACTGGAGCCGCCCGGCGGACGAGGTCAGCGGCATTTTGCGCCTGATGGTGCAGGCGCTGATGGAGGAAGTGCCGCGCCTGCACGACGCAGGCGTGCGGCTGCACGTGCCGGGTGAGCGCAGCGGGCTGCCGCAGGCGCTGGCCGACGGCATCGCCGACGCCGAGCGGCGCACGGCGGGTAACGATCGCTTGGTGCTCAATGTCTGCTTCAACTACGGTGGACGCTGGGACATCGTGCAGGCCGCGCGTGCCGTGGCCGCCCGAGGCGAGCCGATCACGGAAGCGTCGCTGGCGTCGGCCCTGGCGTTGTCGCACGTGCCCGACCCGGACTTGGTGATCCGCACCGGTGGCGAGCAGCGCATCAGCAATTTTTTGCTGTGGCAGATCGCCTACAGCGAGCTGGTGTTTTCCGATCGGTTGTGGCCGGCGTTCGACGAAGCCGCGTTCGACCGCGCCCTGGCCGATTACGCGCAGCGACAGCGCCGCTTCGGGCGCACGCCCGAGCAGGTGCAGCAAGCGTCGGCTCCGGCGACGGTGTGAGTGGCGATTGCCCGGATCGACCATGCTGCTGCCACGTGTCATCACCGCGGTCGTGTTGCTGCTGGTGCTGCTGCCAGCGATGTTCTACCCGGCGCCGCTGCCGTTTGCCCTCGTCACGGGTGTGCTGATGGCCGCCGCCGTCTGGGAGTGGTCGCGCTTGCATGGACTCGGGACGCTGGCATCGGTGGGTAGCGCGCTGCTCGTCGGCTTCGTGCTTGGCGTCGCCTGGTGGCACACGGGAGGGCATGCCGGGTCGGCGCCGTGGTGGTGGGCGGTGAGTGCCGCCTGGGGCCTGGTGTTGGCGGTCTCGCTGCGGCAGGGGGTGGATGCCTGGGGCCGTTGGCCGCGTTGGCCGCGCTTGGGTTTCGGATGGCTGACGCTGGCGGCCGCGTGGTGGGCACTGGTCAGTCTGCACACGCACGGCGTCGGCATGCTGCTGAGCGCGTTGCTGCTGGTGTGGGTGGCAGACATCGCGGCGTATTTCGGCGGCAAGGCCTTCGGTCGGCGCAAACTGGCGCCGCGCATCAGCCCGGGCAAGAGTTGGGAAGGTGCCGCCAGCGGGGCGTTGGCGGTTCTGGTGCTGGCGCTGGGGTGGACGGCCGTGGCGGCCGTCTGGCCACCGGCGGGGGCGGCGCTGTATCCCTGGCTGGCGGCGCAGGGTGTTGGGTTGGCGTTGCCCGCCCTGCTGGTGCTGACGGCGGCCAGCATCGCGGGCGATTTGTTCGAGTCGCTGGTCAAGCGCAGCGCGGGCGTGAAGGACTCCAGCGGTTTGTTGCCCGGTCACGGCGGGGTGCTCGATCGCGTCGATGCCCTGTTGCCGGTGTTGCCCTTGGTGATGGCGCTGTTGATGTCGCGCCCCGCCTGAAGCCGACCGTTCGCGCGGCGGCGCTGCGTTGGAGATTTTCCTGTCTTTTCTGTCATGACCCCCCATCCGCTCCATGATCGCACACCGCAGCGGCAGCGCCTGGCCGTCCTTGGCGCCACCGGCTCCATCGGCAGCCACACGCTCGACGTGGTGGCGCGCCATCCGCAACGCTTCGAGGTCGTGGCCTTGAGCGCCGAGCGGCAAGTCGATGCGCTGCTCGAACTGTGCGAGCGTTTTCGGCCGCGCTGGGCGGTCATTGGTGCGGCTGGATGGGCCGCGTTGGCGTCCGGGCTGCGCGCTCGCGGGCTGTCCACCGAGCCCCTGGTAGGGCCGCAGGGGCTGGAGGCGATCGCCGCCCACCCGGAAGTGGATACCGTGATGGCCGCGATCGTCGGCGCCGCCGGTCTGGCGCCGTGCCTGGCGGCTGCGCGCGCGGGCAAGCGGTTGCTGCTGGCCAACAAAGAAGCGCTGGTCGTCGGCGGCGAGCTGTTCGTCGACGCGGTACGCAGCGGCGGTGCCCAGCTGCTGCCGATCGACAGCGAGCACTCGGCGATTTTTCAGGCGTTGCCGGAGGATCCGTCGCACTGGCCGCAGCGGGTCGAGAAGATCGTGCTGACCGCCTCCGGTGGCCCGTTTCGGCAGCGCGATCCGGCAACGCTGGCGACGGTGACGCCCGAGGAAGCCTGTGCACACCCGAACTGGGTCATGGGGCGCAAGATTTCGGTCGACTCGGCCACCATGATGAACAAGGCCCTGGAGGTGATCGAGGCCCGGTACCTGTTTGGTTTTGCGCCCGAGCAGATCGAGGTCGTCATCCACCCCCAGAGCGTGGTGCACTCGATGGTGCAATTTCGCGACCGCTCCGTCGTCGCCCAGTTGGGCACGCCCGACATGCGCGTGCCGATCGCGTATGGGCTGAGCTGGCCCGAGCGCATCGAATCGGGGGCGCAGGCGCTGGACTTCGCCACGCTGGGCGCGCTGACCTTCGAGCCGGCCGACCGGCAGCGCTTTCCGGGTTTGTATCTGGCTTGGGAGGCCTTGTGCGCCCCCGCGGGCACCACGGCCGTCCTCAACGCTGCCAACGAGGTGGCGGTCGATGCCTTTTTGCAGGGTCGGCTGCGCTTCGACCGCATCTACCACGTCAACCGCGGAACGCTGGAGGCGTTCGTGCCCTCCAAGCCCGAGTCGTTGGCGGATTTGCTGGCCATCGACCGTGAGGCGCGCGCACACGCAGCGGCGCGCGTGCAGGCGTTGGCGGTGGGCTGATGGTTTCTGCGGCACAACGGACATTGACATGTTGACCCTTCTGTCGTTTCTGGTGGCGATTGCCATCCTGATCGCGGTGCACGAGTGGGGGCACTACCGCATGGCGGTGGCCTGCGGCGTGCCGGTGTCGCGGTTTTCGATCGGGTTTGGCCGACCGCTGCTGACATGGCGCAACCGCCACGGCACGGAATTCGTGCTGGCCGCGCTGCCCTTGGGCGGCTATGTGCGCATGCTCGACGGGCGTGAAGGCCCGGTGCCCGCCGCGCAGCGGCACCTGGCGTTCGACGCGCAGCCGTTGGCGCGCCGGGCGGCGATCGTGGCCGCCGGGCCAGCCGCCAACCTGCTGCTGGCCGTTGTTCTGTACGCGTTCGTCGCGTGGTGGGGCGTGCCACAAGCGCAACCGGTGCTGGGCAGCCCGACGGCGGCGTCCTTGGCCGAGCAGGCCGGCATTCGGGGCGGTGAATGGGTGACGGCCGCGGCGCTGTCGGGCGCGGAGCCCGAGCCCGTGCGGTCGTTCGAGGATGTGCGCTGGGTCTTGACCCGGGCGGCGCTCGACGGCAGCGACGTGCGCCTGTGGCTGGCCGAGGCGCCGGATGCCCCTGGCCGTGAGGTGGGGTTGCCGCTGTCGACGCTGCAGGCGCGGGAGGTCGATGCGCGTCTGTTCGAGCGCATCGGCATCGTCGCGCCCTGGTCTGCCGCCGAGGTGGGAGAGGTCATGCCCGACGGCGCCGCCGCTGCGGCCGGGCTGCGCCCGGGTGATCGCGTGCTGGCCGTCGATGGTGAGCCGATCGCCGATGCGCAGCAGCTGCGTGCGCGCATTCGCGCGGCGGTCGATGCCAGCGGTAACGCGCGCCCACAGCGCTGGCGCATCGAGCGTGCGGGCGAGGTGATCGACGTCGTCGTCACGCCGCAAGCACAGCGTCAGGGCGATGCCTGGGTCGGACGGGTGGGGGCCATGATTGGCGCCGCGCCAGCGATGACGACGGTCTCGCATGGCCCGCTGCAAGCGCTGGGCGAGGGGCTGCGCCGAACGGCGGAGGTTTCGGTGTTGTCGCTGCAAATGATGGGCAAGATGCTGACCGGGCAGGCGTCGTTGAGCAACCTCAGCGGGCCGTTGACGATCGCCGACTACGCCGGGCGCTCGGCCAGCTTGGGGTGGGTACCGTTTTTGTCGTTCTTGGCGTTGGTCAGCGTCAGCCTGGGCGTGCTCAATCTGTTGCCGCTGCCCGTCCTCGACGGGGGTCACCTGTTGTATTATCTTTGGGAAGCGGTGGCTGGCCGGCCGCTGTCCGACGTTTGGATGGACCGGCTGCAGCGGGGTGGTATGGCAGTGCTGATCGCCCTGATGTCGCTGGCCATCTTCAACGACCTTGCCCGATTGCTCGGTTGACCCCGAGCCGGATCGCATCGCATGAAACCCATCTCACAGCGCACTTGGCGCGTGCGCGCCGGCGTCTTGCTGGCGTCGCTGGCCACTGCCTTGCCGGCCTGGGCCGTCAATCCGTTCACCGTTCGCGACATTCGCGTCGAGGGGCTGCAGCGGGTCGAGCCCGGCACCGTCTTTGCCTCGTTGCCGTTTCGGGTCGGTGACACCTACTCGGACGAGCAAGGCGCTGCCGCGATCCGGGCTCTGTTCGGGCTTGGGTTGTTCTCGGACGTGCGCCTGCAGGTCGACGGTGACGTGTTGGTCGTCATCGTCGAGGAGCGCCCGACGGTGGCCGACGTCAGTTTTACGGGCATCAAGGAGTTCGACAAGGACGTATTGCGCAAGGCCCTGCGCGACATCGGGCTGACCGAGGGGCGGCCCTTCGACCGGTCGTTGGCCGACCGCGCCGAGCAGGAACTCAAGCGCCAATACCTCAACCGCAGCATGTATGCGGTGCAGGTGACTACCACCGTCACGCCGATCGAGCGCAACCGCGTCAACCTCAATTTCAACGTGGTCGAGGGTGACGTGACCAAGATTCGCGAGATCCGCATCGTCGGCGCGCAGGCGTTTTCCGAGAAAACGCTGCTCGACCTGTTCGACCTGGACACGGGCGGGTGGCTGAGCTGGTACACCAAGAGTGACCGCTATTCGCGCGCCAAACTCAACGCGGACTTGGAGACGCTGCGCTCGTACTACCTGACGCGTGGCTATCTCGAGTTCAACATCGATTCGACCCAGGTCGCGCTGTCGCCGGACAAGTCGTCGCTTACCCTCACGATCAATATCACCGAGGGGCCGCGCTACCTGGTGTCGGCGGTGCGCATGGAGGGCGACTACCTGGGCAAGGAGGCGGAGTTCCAGTCGCTCATCCGCATCCAGCCCGGGCAGCCTTACAACGCCGAGCACGTCGAGCAGACCGTCAAGGCATTCACCGACTTCTTCGGCGCGTTTGGCTACGCCTTCGCCCGGGTCGAGGCGGTGCCCGAAATCGACCGCGAGAAAAACCGTGTCGCCATCGTGCTGCGCGCGCAGCCCTCGCGGCGCGCGTATGTGCGTCGCATCCAGATCGAAGGCAACAACCGCACGCGCGACGAAGTCATCCGGCGCGAGTTTCGCCAGCTCGAATCGGCGTGGTACGACAGCGACAAGATCCGCCTGTCACGCGACCGGGTGGACCGGCTCGGCTTCTTCACCGAGGTGCGCGTCGACACGCAGGAGGTGCCCGGCGCGCCGGACCAGGTGGATCTGGTCATGACCGTGGTGGAAAAGCCCACTGGCAACCTGACCGTGGGAGCGGGTTACTCGCAGTCGGAAAAGCTCTCGCTGCTGGCAGGCATCCAACAGGAAAACGTGTTCGGCACGGGCAACTACCTGGGGTTGAACGTCAACACCAGCAAGTTCAACCGCCAGTTGGTGCTCAGCACGACCAACCCTTACTTCACCGACGATGGCGTGTCGCGCACGCTCGATGTGTACTACCGCACCACGCGGCCGTTCGATGCCCAAGATGGCGACTACCGGCTCGTGACGCCGGGCGCATCGATCCGCTTTGGCGTGCCATTTACCGAAACGGATACGGTCTACTTCGGCATCGGCGTCGAGCAGACCAAGATCGAGCCCGGCAACCGCATGCCCGTGGCGTACAACGACTTCATCGCCCAGTTTGGCGACTCCCCGCTGTCGGTACCGGTCACGGTCGGCTGGGCGCGCGACGAGCGCGACAGCGCGTTGGTGCCATCGCGCGGGACGCTCAAGCGCCTCAATGGTGAGCTGGGTATCGCGGGCGATACCCGCTACGTCAAGGGCAGTGCCCAGTACCAGCAGTACCTGCCGCTGAACAAGAAATTTACGCTCGCCTTCAACGCCGAGGCCGGGTGGGCCAAGGGCCTGGGGGGCAAGCCGGTGCCATTGTTCAAGCATTTCTACGGTGGCGGTTTGGGGTCGGTGCGCGGGTTCGAATCGGGCACGCTCGGCGGCACCAGCGCCATCGTCGGCAGCGCCGACCGCGCCTACCTCGGTGGGACCAAAATGGTGCTGCTCAACACCGAGCTGATCGCGCCGTTCCCCGGCGCTGGCAACGACCGCACGCTGCGTCTGTTTGGCTTTTTCGATATCGGCAACGTGTACGCGCCTGAACAGAAGTTCAGGGCTGCCGATTTGCGTGCGTCCGCCGGGATCGGCGTGAGCTGGATCTCGCCCGTCGGCCCGCTTAGAATCGCCTTTGCCAAGCCGGTGCGCAAGCAGACCGGTGACAAGACGCAATCCATTCAATTCTCGATCGGTACCGCATTCTGATGAAACACACGACCCGGACTTGGGGCGCCCGCTGGGTGCTGATGGCGGCGCTGGCCGCGGCGAGTGCCGCTTCCGCGCTGGCCCAGGACATCAAGATTGGCTTCGTGAGCACCGAGCGCATCCTGCGCGACTCCAACGCGGCCAAGGCCGCGCAGACGCGGCTGGAACAAGAATTCTCCCGTCGCGAGCGCGAGATCGAGGCGCTGGGCAACCAACTGCGCCAAGCGAGCGAAAAGTTCGAGAAGGACGCCCCGACCCTGTCCGAGTCGCAACGCGCCGCGCGCCAGCGCCAGCTCGCCGAGCTCGACCGCGACTTCCAGCGTCGCCGCCGCGAGTTTCAGGAAGACCTGGCGCAGCGCCGCAACGAGGAGCTGCAGCAAGTCATCGAGCGCGCCAACCGCGTCATCAAGCAGATTGCCGAGGCCGAAAAATACGACCTCATCTTGCAAGAGGCCGTGTACATCGCGCCCAAGCACGATATCACGGACAAGGTCATCAATGGCCTGAACAGCGCCAAGTGAGCGCCACCCTGCGCACGCTGCACGCCGCCTTGGGCGGCGTTTTGCATGGCGAGGCCGATCGCGTGGTGCACCGCATCGCACCACTGGCCGAGGCCACCGAGGACGCGCTGGCGTTCGTCGCGCATCCGCGCTACCGGGGCGCGGTGGCGCACTCGCGCGCCGGGGTGATCCTGGCGCCGCCCGACCTGGTGGCCGACGTCATGGCGCGCCCCGATCCGCCCGAGTCTGGCTGGGCCTGTTGGGCAAGCCCCGACCCTTATCTGACGTTTGCTCACCTGACCCAGTGGTGGCGTCGGCACGTGCAGCCACGGCCAGAGTCGTCCGGGGTGCATCCGACGGCCTATCTCGCGCCGGATGCCGAGGTGCACCCCAGCGCCTCCGTGGGGCCGATGGCGGTGGTGGAAAGCGGTGCCGTGGTACGGGCCGAGGCCCACATCGGGGCACACGCCGTGGTGCAGGCGCGCGCGTCAGTGGGGGAGGGCACGCGCCTGGGGCCCGGGGTCGTGCTGGGCTACGACTGCCGCATCGGTGCGCGCGGCATCGTCCATGGGGGTACGGTCATCGGGGCCGACGGCTTCGGCTTCGCGCCCGCCCCGTTGCCGGATGGCAGCGGCAAGGCTTGGGTCAAAATCGAGCAGCTGGGCGCCGTGCGCATCGGCGACGACGTCGAGATCGGCGCCAACTGCTGCATCGACCGCGGCGCGCTTGGCGACACGGTGCTGGAAGATGGCGTCAAGCTCGACAACCTGATCCAGATCGGCCACAACGTGCGCGTGGGCCGCCACACCGCCATGGCCGGCTGTGTCGGCATCGCCGGCTCGGCGCGCATCGGTGCCCATTGCACCCTAGGGGGCGGGGCGATCGTGCTGGGGCACCTGGAGCTGGCCGACCATGTGCATATTTCTGCCGCGTCGGTGGTGATGCGCTCGATTTTGCAGCCGGGCCACTACAGCGGGGTCTTTCCGATCGACGACAATCGCGCCTGGGAAAAAAATGCCGCCACCCTGCGCCAGTTGCACGGGTTGCGTGAGCGGCTCAGAGCCCTGGAGCGACGCTTGACATGAGCATGGACATTCACCACATCCTCAAACGACTGCCACACCGCTACCCGATCCTGCTGGTGGACCGGGTGCTGGAGGTGCAAAAGGGCGTCTCGATCCGGGCGCTGAAAAACGTGACCATCAACGAGCCGGTGTTTACGGGGCACTTTCCGCATCGGCCCGTTTTCCCTGGCGTGCTCATGCTGGAGGCGTTGGCGCAGACCGCGGCGCTGCTGGCGTTCGAGACGCTGGGCGTGACGCCGGACGACAAAACGGTCTACTACTTTGCTGGCATCGATGGCGCGCGCTTCAAGCGGCCGGTGGAGCCGGGCGACCAACTCATCATGGACGTGACGCTGGAGCGCATGAAGGCCGGTATCTTCAAGTTCAAGGGAACGACCCGCGTGGGCGATGAGATCGCCTGCGAGGCCGAGCTCATGTGCACCATGCGCACCATCGCCTGAGGCGGCCATGGCCCGCATCCACCCCACTGCCCTGGTCGACCCCAAGGCCGAGCTGGACGACGATGTCGAGGTTGGCCCCTACACCCTCATTGGCCCGCAGGTGCGCGTCGGTGCCGGCACCCGCATCGGCGCCCACTGCGTGCTGGAGGGGCGCACGACGCTGGGGCGCGACAACCGCATTTACCCCTTCGTCAGCTTGGGGCTGCCCAGCCAGGACAAAAAATATGCGGGCGAGCCGTGCGAACTCGTGATCGGCGACCGCAATACCATCCGCGAATACAGCACCTACCACATCGGCACGGTGCAAGGCGGCGGCGTGACCCGGCTGGGCAACGACAACTGGATGATGGCCTACACGCACTTGGCGCACGACTGCGTGGTGGGCAACCACACCATTTTTGCCAACAACGCCCAACTGGCTGGCCATGTGCAGGTGGGCGACTGGGCCATTTTGGGTGGTTTTACGGTTGTGCACCAATTCGTGCGCATCGGGGCCCACGCCATGACCGCGATGTGCGCCCTGCTGTTTGCCGATGTGCCCCCGTTCGTGATGGCACAGGGCCAGCCCGCGCAGGCGCGATCGATGAACTACGAAGGATTGCGCCGCCGCGGCTTTGGCCCGCAGCGCATCGCCGCCGTCAAGGCCATGCACAAGGCGCTCTACCGCGAGGGGCTGACGTTGGAGCAGGCGGTGGCGCGCATCGAGGCCTTGGTGGATACCCACCCCGAGGCCGTGGCCGACGTGGCGCTGATGCACGACTTTTTGGCGGGCGTGGATCCGCAGCGAGGGATCGTGCGTTGACGGCGGCCAGCGGTACCGATGGGGCCACGCCGAGCAGCGGTGGTGAGGCTGCCGAGCTGGCGATGGTGGCGGGCGAGGCCTCGGGCGATGTGCTCGCGGCCCAGTTGTTGCAAGGGCTGCATCGCCGTTGGCCGCATTGGCGGGCCGTCGGCATCGGCGGGGCGGCGATGCATGCGCAGGGTTTTCAGGCCTGGTGGTCCAGCGACCGATTGGCCGTGCGTGGCTACGTCGAGGTGCTGCGCCACTACCGCGAGATCGTGGGGATTCGTCGCCAGCTGCGTGCGCGTTTGCTGGCCCAGCCCCCGCGCCTGTTCATCGGGGTCGATGCTCCCGATTTCAACCTGCCGCTGGAGGCCGACCTGCGCGCGGCGGGTATTCCCACCGTGCATTTCGTGGCCCCGGCCATCTGGGCCTGGCGGCCCGAGCGCGTGACGCTCATTCGCCGCGCTTGCGACCACGTGCTGTGCATTTTTCCTTTCGAGCCAGCGCTGCTGGCCGAGCACGGTATCGCCGCCACTTACGTGGGGCATCCGTTGGCGGCGGTCATCCCGCAGCGCCCCGATGCCAGCGCCGCGCGACGGCAACTGGGTCTGGACGTCGCCGCCCCGGTCGTGGCGCTGTTGCCGGGTAGTCGCCGGGCCGAAGTGGCGCATCTGATGCCGCGTTTTCTAGCGGCGGCGGCGCGCATGCGGCAGGCGCGGCCCGGGTTGCGCTTCGTGCTGCCCGCCGTCCCCGCGCTGCACGCGCCGATCGCGGGGGCCGTGGCCGCGAGCGAAGTGGCCACCGCAGTGACGGTGCTGCAGGGGGGCTCGCACACCGCGCTGGCTGCGTGCGATGCGGTGCTGGTGGCCAGTGGCACGGCCACCCTGGAGGCGGCGCTGTTCAAGCGCCCCATGGTCATCGCTTACCACATGCACTGGCTGTCCTGGCAGATCACGCGGCGCCAGATGCGCCAGCCGTGGGTGGGGTTGCCCAACATTTTGGCGCGCGAATTCGTCGTGCCCGAGCTGCTGCAAGACGCGGCCACGCCTGAGGCGCTGGCACGCGAAACCTTGGCTTGGCTGGACGAGGATGCACCGGCACGGCGGCGGCGCGAGCGGCTGCAGCAGCGCTTCGACGCGCTGCACGCCGAACTGCGCCGCGATACCGTGGGGCTGGCGCAGGCGGCCATCGCTGACGTGCTGGCTGCGAAGGGGGGCGCATGAGTCGGGTGCAAACCAGGGCTCGCGCCATGGCAGCGCCACGCCAGACCCGCGCTGGGGCGGGGCTGCGCGGGGTGCAGGCCACGCTCGACTGGGGCGGCGACGACGGGTTGGTCGCCGGTGTCGACGAGGCGGGGCGCGGCCCGCTGGCGGGGCCGGTGGTGGCAGCGGCCGTTATTTTGGATCCCAGCGTGCCCATCGAAGGCGTGGCCGATTCCAAGGCGCTCACAGCCCCGCAGCGTGAGCAGCTGCACGACCGCATCTGGGCGCACGCGCTCAGCGTGGGCGTGGGCGTGGCCAGCGTGGAGGAGATCGACCAGATCAACATCCTGCAGGCCACGCTGGCGGCCATGCAGCGCGCGGTGGCGGCGTTGCGGCTGCGGCCGCAGTTGGTCAGGGTCGATGGCAACCGGCTGCCCACGCTGCCCGTGCGGGCCGAGGCCGTCGTCGGCGGCGATGCGACGGTCGCCGCCATTGCCGCGGCATCGATCGTGGCCAAGGTCACGCGCGACCGCGTGATGGACGAAGCGCATGCGGCCTACCCCGCGTATGGCTTCGACCGCCACCGCGGCTACGGCACGCCGCAGCACCTGCAGGCGCTGCGCTCGCTGGGGCCCACGCCGTGGCACCGGCGCAGCTTCGCGCCCGTGGCGCAGGTGCTGCGCGAGCGGGGGCTGGCATGACCGTAGAGACGATCGCCTCGCGCGACAACCCGCGCCTCAAACGCTTGCGTCGTTTGGTGGCTGACGGCGCTGCCTATCGCCGCGACGGCCGGGTGTGGATCGAAGGGGATCATCTCTGCGGCGCGATGCTGGCGCGCGGCCGCCAGCCCGAGACCGTGGTGTGCACCCAAGCGGGCTTGGCTTGGGTGGGGGCGCAGCAAGCCGCCGGTCGGCTGGATCGGCAGGTCGCGGTGTGGGAGGTGACGGATGCGCTGATGGCGTGGATCAGTCCGCTGGAGTCACCGCCGGCCGTGGCGTTCTTGGCGCCGCTTGGCGCGCCGGCCGCGGTCACGGCCGGGCTGCCCACCGTGGTGCTCGATCGGTTGCAAGATCCTGGCAATGTGGGCTCCATCCTGCGCAGCGCCGCCGCCTTCGGGTTTCGACAGGTGCTCGCGTTGCGCGGCACGGTGGCGCTGTGGGCACCGAAAGTGCTGCGCGCCGGCATGGGCGCGCACTTCGCCTTGCAATTGGTCGAAGGCGCGCAGGCGTCGGCACTGGCGGGGCTAGGCGTGCCGCTGCTGGCGACCAGCTCGCACCAGGGCGAGTTTTTGCACGCCGCGCGGCTACCCTGGCCGTGCGCATGGCTGCTGGGGCATGAAGGGCAGGGCGTGTCCCCAGATCTCATGGCGCAGGCGGGGTTGGTGGTGCGCATCGCGCAGCCCGGTGGCGAAGAATCGCTCAACGTTGCCGCGGCAGCGGCGATCTGTCTGCACGCCAGCGCCGTCGCGGCGATGGGGTGCGCGAGCCGTCGTTGACGCCGTCTTGGCCGCTAGCGCGGCGGCTATAATCGAAAAGTTTACCCAGACCGTCCGCGCACACTCGGCGTCTGTCCTGCCAGCGGGCTGATGTCTGCTGCAGCGGACGGGGCCGGGCGGGTGCGGGCGCGCGTCAACCATCCTGGAGAGAGTGTCCGTGTTTCCCGTCTTTGCACCCGCCCTTCTTGCGCTCGCAGACGGCACGGTCTTTGAAGGTGTGTCCATCGGCGCGCCCGGCCACACCGTCGGGGAAGTGGTGTTCAACACCGCCATCACCGGCTATCAGGAAATCCTCACCGACCCCAGCTACCGCCAGCAGATCGTGACCCTCACGTATCCGCACATTGGCAACGTTGGGGTCAACGCCGAGGATGTCGAGTCCGGCGCCGTGCAAGCCGCCGGCCTGATCATCAAAGACCTGCCCCTGCTCGCCTCCAACTTCCGCGCCGAACGCAGCCTGTCGGACTACCTGCGCGAGCAGGGCATCGTGGCCATGGCCGGGCTCGATACGCGCGCGCTGACGCGCCGCCTGCGCGAGCATGGCGCGCAAAATGGCGCGATCGTGGCGCTACCCGTCGGTCAGCCTCTGACCGATGCGGTGCGGGCGCAGGCGTGCGAGCTGGCTCGCTCGGCCCCCAGCATGGCCGGGTTGGACCTCGCGCAGGCGGTCACCACTGCCGCGCCCTATGAGTGGACCGAAACCGAATGGCGCCTGCGGCGTGCGGATGGCACGCCCGGCTACGGGCGTCAGACGGCGCCGCGTTTTCACGTCGTGGCGTATGACTTTGGTGTCAAGCGCAACATCCTGCGCATGTTGGCGGAGCGGGGCTGCCGCATCACCGTGGTGCCGGCGCGCACGCCGGCGGCCGACGTGCTGGCGCTGCAGCCCGACGGGGTGTTTCTCTCCAACGGCCCGGGCGACCCCCAGCCGTGTGACTATGCCATCGACGCCGCTGCGCGCGTCGTCGACGCGGGCGTGCCGACGTTTGGGATCTGCCTCGGGCATCAGATCTTGGCGCTGGCCAGCGGCGCGCGCACGTTCAAGATGAAGTTCGGCCACCACGGGGCCAACCATCCGGTCAAGGACCTCGACACCGGGCGCGTGAGCATCACCAGCCAAAACCACGGCTTCGCGGTCGATGCCGAGCGGCTGCCGGCGACGCTGCGCGCCACCCACGTCAGCCTGTTCGACGGCACCTTGCAGGGCATCGCCCGTACCGACCGCCCGGCGTTCGGCTTCCAGGGCCACCCCGAAGCCTCGCCCGGTCCGCACGACATCGCGTATCTGTTCGACCGTTTCACCGCCCTCATGGCCGCTGGAAACTGACCCATGCCCAAGCGTACCGACCTTCGCAGCATTCTCATCATCGGCGCCGGGCCAATCGTCATCGGTCAGGCGTGCGAGTTCGACTACTCCGGCGTGCAGGCCTGCAAGGCCCTGCGCGAGGAGGGCTATCGCGTCATTCTGATCAACAGCAACCCGGCCACCATCATGACCGATCCGGCCACGGCCGACGCGGTCTACATCGAGCCCATCACCTGGCAGACGGTGGAAAAAATCATCGCCAAAGAGCGCCCGGACGCCATCTTGCCCACCATGGGCGGGCAGACCGCGCTCAACTGTGCGCTGGACTTGTGGCGTCAGGGGGTGCTGCACAAGTACGGCTGTGAGCTCATCGGCGCCTCGCCCGAGGCGATCGACAAGGCCGAAGACCGCCTCAAGTTCAAAGAAGCGATGACGCGCATCGGGCTGGAGTCGGCGCGCTCCGGCATCGCCCACAGCATGGAGGAGGCGTGGGCAGTGCAGCGCACCGTGGGCTTTCCAGCCGTCATTCGCCCCAGTTTCACCCTGGGGGGCACGGGCGGCGGTATCGCCTACAACCCCGAGGAGTTCGAGACCATCTGCAAGCGCGGCCTGGAGGCCTCGCCGACCAGCGAGCTGCTCATCGAAGAGTCGCTCGTGGGTTGGAAAGAGTTCGAGATGGAGGTGGTGCGCGACAAGTCGGACAACTGCATCATCGTGTGCTCGATCGAAAACCTCGACCCCATGG
>NZ_CALIND010000200.1:0-9300 GCF_938045175.1 uncultured Tepidimonas sp. | reverse complement strand
CGGCCTATGCCGTGCGGCGGGCGGTCGAAGCCGATGCGGTCAAAATCCGAGTTCAGCCGTCGCGGTTGTTGGTGAGGATTTGAGGAAGGGAGCGCCTTTGTCGAGGCGCTCTGGGCAGCTCGGCTACCCCGCGGGAGATCGCGATGCGCGCGGGCGATTCCTGGTCGGGGTGAGAGGATTCGAACCTCCGGCCTCTACGTCCCGAACGTAGCGCTCTACCAGGCTAAGCTACACCCCGATGTGCTCCAGCGCTGCCCTCAAGAGCGGCGCTGCAATAGCTGAGCCGCTAATTGTAGCAGAGCTTGCCGGTGCAATTCCTGCGCGGCGCTGCCCGCAGGCAGCGCCGCGGCCGCGTCGATGGCCCGCTGCGCCTCGGCGGCGGCATGGGCGCGCGCCTCGTCCAGGCCGCCGCTGCGCCGTACGATGGAAAAAATGTCGTCGAGCCGCTCCGCGTCGCCGGCTTCGATTGCCTGGCGGATCAGGGTCGCTTCGTCCGGGGTGCAGCGGCGCAGCGTGCAAATCAGGGGCAACGTCACCTTGCCTTCGCGCAGGTCGTCGCCCAGGTTTTTGCCCAACTCGGCGGCGTCGCCCTCGTAATCCAGCACGTCATCGACGATCTGGAACGCCGCCCCCAGCGCTTGGCCGACGGTGGCGCAACGTTCCTCCGTCTCGGCATCGGCGCCCGCCAATATCGCGGCCAGGCGTGCGCTCGCTTCGAACAGCTTTGCTGTCTTGGCGCGGATGACGCGCAGGTACGCCGCCTCGTCCAGGTGCGCGTCGTGCATGTTCATCAGCTGCAGCACCTCTCCTTCGGCGATCACGTTGGTGGCATCGGCCAGCACGCGCATGATGCGCATGTCGCCGCAATCCACCATCATCTGAAAGGCGCGCGAGTACAAAAAGTCGCCCACCAGCACGCTGGCCGCGTTGCCGAACACTTGGTTGGCGGTATCGCGTCCGCGGCGCAGGGTGGACTCGTCCACCACGTCGTCGTGCAGCAGCGTGGCGGTGTGGATGAACTCGACGACCGCCGCCAGCGTGTGGCGGCGCGGGTCGTGGCAGCCCAGCGCGCCGCACAGCAGCAACAGCAGCGCGGGCCGCACCCGCTTGCCCCCGGCACCGATGATGTAGTGCGCCACCTGACCCACCAACGGTACCTCGCTGCCCAGGCGCTGCTGGATGACGGCATCCACCGCCTGCATGTCGGCGGCGACCAGGGACAGCGCGTGCGCGGGGGAGGAGGGCGGGGTGGCGTTCAAGATGGGGCGTGACGTCCGGGTACCCGGGGCGGCCGGGCGCCGATCAACCCGGCAATTATAGGAAGGCCACACGGCCGGCCCCGACCGCCTATAATGGGGTCGTTCTTCGAGGAGCGTTGCAGCGTTGGCCCCACCGCCAGCGCGAGGCTCGGGGGACGCGGCCGCGCCCGTGCTGGGATGGCGGCTCTCTGGCACAACGACGCTCACCCACCGACGTGGCGTGAGCAACCGTGTGCGCCACGGCGGTGGATGACCATCGAAGGAGTCATCCCATGAACGCACCGCTGAAACAGACCCTCCCCACCGATTGTGTGATCGCCGACATCGGCCTGGCCGATTGGGGCCGCAAGGAAATCCGCATCGCGGAAACCGAAATGCCCGGCCTGATGGCGATCCGCGAGGAATACGCCCCCAGCCATCCGCTCAAAGGCGCGCGCATCGCGGGCAGCCTGCACATGACCATCCAGACCGCCGTGCTGATCGAGACGCTGCAGGCGCTGGGGGCGCAGGTGCGCTGGGCCTCGTGCAACATCTTTTCCACGCAGGACCACGCGGCCGCGGCCATTGCCGCCGCAGGTACGCCGGTGTTCGCCTTCAAAGGCGAGACGTTGGAGCAGTACTGGGACTACACGCACCGCATCTTCGAGTTCGGGCCCGCGGGTGCGCCGGATGAGGGCCCGAACATGATCCTGGACGACGGCGGCGACGCCACGCTGCTGATGCACCTGGGCAAGCGTGCGGAAAAAGACCCGTCCGTCCTCGACCGTCCGACCAGCGACGAAGAGCGCGTGCTGTTTGCCGCCATCCGCCAGCGCCTGGCGCAAGATCCCACCTGGTACAGCCGCAAGAGCGCGCACATCATCGGCGTGACCGAGGAGACCACCACCGGCGTCAAGCGCCTGCAGCAGATGGCTGCGCGCGGTGAGCTGATGTTTCGCGCCATCAACGTCAACGACTCGGTCACCAAGAGCAAGTTCGACAACCTCTACGGCTGCCGGGAATCGTTGGTGGACGGCATCAAGCGCGCCACCGACGTGATGATCGCGGGCAAGATCGCCGTCGTGTGCGGCTATGGTGACGTGGGCAAGGGCTCGGCGCAGGCGCTGCGCGCGCTCTCGGCCCAGGTGTGGGTGACCGAGATCGATCCCATCTGTGCGCTGCAAGCCGCCATGGAGGGCTACAAGGTCGTCACCATGGACGAGGCGTGCGACAAGGCCGATATCTTCGTCACCGCCACCGGCAACAAGCACGTCATCACCTACGAGCACATGGCGCGCATGAAGGACCAGGCCATCGTGTGCAACATCGGGCACTTCGACAACGAGATCGACGTCGCCTCGCTCGAGGCACGCTGCCGCTGGGAGGAGATCAAGCCCCAGGTCGATCACGTCATCTTCGAAGACGGCAAGCGCATCATCCTGCTGGCAAAGGGGCGCTTGGTCAACCTGGGTTGCGCCACCGGCCACCCCAGCTACGTGATGAGCAGCTCGTTTGCCAACCAGACCATCGCGCAGATCGAGCTCTTTACCCACCGCGACTATTACGAAGTGGGCAAGGTCTACGTGCTACCCAAGCACCTGGACGAGAAGGTGGCGCGACTGCAGCTGAAAAAACTCGGCGCCCGCCTCACCGAACTGACCGATGAGCAGGCCGCCTACATCGGCGTGCCCAAGGAGGGGCCGTACAAGCCCGACAGCTACCGCTATTGATCCGTCCCGCCGTGCGCGCCGACCAACAGCTGGTGCAGCAGGCGCTGGCGCCGTCACGCTCGGCGGCGCAGCGCCTGATCGCGCGCGGGGCCGTGCGCTGGCGCGCGCACGTGGGCGCGCCCTGGCGGCCGGTGCGCAAAGGCGGTGATGAGCTGCCTGCGCAGGCCGAGCTGGCGCTGCTGGACGACGCGGAGCTGCGCTACGTCTCGCGCGGTGGGCTCAAGCTCGAGGCGGCGCTGGCGCGCACCCGGCTGGACGTGCGCGGCTGGCGTTGCCTGGACGTGGGCCAGAGCACGGGCGGCTTTACCGACTGCCTGCTGCAGCACGGCGCCGCCGCCGTGGTGGGGGTCGACGTGGGGCACGGCCAGCTGCATCCCCGCTTGCGTGCCGATCCGCGGGTGCGGGTGCTGGAGCGCTGCAACGCGCGCGACCTCACTGCCGAGGCACTGCGGGATGCCGCGGGTCCAGCGGCCGCCCCGCCGTTCGACTTGATCGTCGGCGACCTGTCCTTCATCTCGCAGACCCTGGTGTGGCCGGCATTGGTGCCGCTGCTGGCCGCGCGCGGACAGATGCTGATGTTGGTCAAGCCGCAGTTCGAGCTGCAGCCCGCCGATATCGGCAAGGGTGGCTTGGTGAAGGATCCGTCCGCCTACGCGCGGGTGCAGGCACGCATCGCGCAAGCGGCGCAGGCGCTGGGTCTGCAGTTGCGCGACTACTTTGATAGCCCCATCGAGGGCGGCGATGGCAACCGGGAGTTTTTGGTATGGCTTTGCCGTTGAGTTTCGAGTTTTTTCCACCCAAGACGCCCGAAGGGGCGCAAAAGCTGCGTGCGGTGCGCCAGCAGCTGTATGCGGCGCGCCCCGAGTTTTGTTCCGTCACCTATGGTGCGGGCGGCTCCACGCAAGAGGGCACCATCGCCACGGTGGCCGACATCCTGGCCGAAGGGGTACCGGCAGCGGCGCACTTTTCGTGTGTCGGGGCGACGCGCGCGCGGGTGCGCGAGCAGCTCGCGCAGCTGCAGGCCATGGGCGTGCGCCGCCTGGTGGCGTTGCGCGGCGACCTGCCCAGCGGCTACGGCCTGGGCGGCGAATTTAGCTACGCCAGCGATCTGGTGGCCTTCATCCGCGCCGAGTTTGGGTCTGCCTTCCACATCGAGGTGGCGGCCTACCCCGAGATGCATCCGCAGGCGCGCTCGCCCCAGGCGGATCTGCAGGCCTTCGCCACCAAGGTGCGTGCGGGGGCCGACTCGGCCATCACGCAATATTTTTTCAACACCGACGCCTACTTCCGCTTCGTCGACGACGCCTACGCGCTGGGGGTGGACATTCCCATCGTGCCCGGTATCATGCCCATCACCAATGCGTCGCAGCTGCTGCGCTTCTCCGACGCCTGCGGCGCCGAAGTTCCGCGCTGGATCCGGCTGCGCCTGCAGGGGTATGGCGACGACACGGCGTCCATCCGCGCCTTCGGGCTGGATGTCGTCACCGACTTGTGCGACCAGTTGCGCACCGCGGGCGTGCCGGGGCTGCACTTCTATACCATGAACCAGGCGGACGCGACGCTCACCATTCTGCAGCGGTTGGGCTTGTTGCCCGCCGCGCACTGACCCCCTTACCCTAACCCGCCACGACAGCAAGGAGACCCCATGCGTTTCGAAACCCAGGCCGTGCATGCCGGCTACCGCCCCGACCCGACCACGAAAGCGGTCGTCCCGCCCATCTACCAGACCGTGGCCTACGCGTTCGACAGCGCGCAGCACGGCGCCGATCTGTTCGACTTGAAGGTGCCGGGCAACATCTACACCCGCATCATGAACCCGACGCAGGCGGTGCTGGAGGAGCGCCTGGCCGCGCTGGAGGGGGGTATCGGCGCGCTGGCGCTGGCCTCGGGCCAGGCAGCGATCACCTACGCCATCCAAACCATCACCGAGGCAGGCGACAACATCGTCTCGGCCAGTGCGCTCTATGGGGGCACGTACAACCTATTTGCGCACACCCTGCCGCAGGTCGGCATCGAGGTGCGGTTTGCGGACAGCGACCGGCCCGAGACGTTCGAGTCGTTGATCGATGCGCGCACCAAAGCGCTTTACTGCGAATCGATGGGCAACCCGCGCGGCAACGTCACCGACATCGCGGCGCTGGCGGCCATCGCGCACCGCCACGGGGTGCCCCTCATCGTCGACAACACCGTGCCCAGCCCCTACCTGTGCCGCCCGTTCGAGCACGGTGCCGACATCGTGGTGCACTCGCTGACCAAATACCTGGGCGGCCACGGCAACAGCGTGGGCGGCGCCATCGTCGATTCGGGCAAATTCCCGTGGGCCGAGCACCGGGCGCGCTTTCGGCGCCTGAATGAACCCGATGTCAGCTACCACGGTGTCGTCTACACCGAGGCGCTGGGACCGGCGGCCTACATCGGGCGCGCGCGTGTGGTGCCGCTGCGCAACATGGGTGCGGCCATCTCGCCGTTCAACGCATTTTTGATCCTGCAGGGCATCGAGACGCTGCCGCTACGCATGGACCGCATCTGCGACAACACGCTGGCGGTGGCGCAATACCTGAAACAACACCCCAAGGTGCGCTGGGTGCGCTACGCCGGCTTGCCCGACGACCCGTACCACGCGCTGGCGCAGCGTTATTTGGGCGGGCGTGCCTCGGGGTTGCTCACGTTCGGCATCGAGGGTGGGCGCACCGCAGGCGAGCGTTTCTTGGATGCGCTGCAGCTGTTCACTCGCTTGGTCAATATCGGCGACGTGCGCTCGCTGGCCACGCACCCGGCGTCCACCACGCACCGCCAGCTTTCGCCAGAAGAGCTGGCCCAAGCGGGCGTGACCGAGGACACCGTGCGCCTGTGCGTGGGCATCGAGCACATCGACGACCTGCGCGCCGATCTGGCGCAGGCGCTGGCCGCGGCTTGACCGTGGCGCGGCGCGTGCGCCTGGGCAGTCCGGCACGCCCCGCGTCAACCCTCGGCCGCCTCGACCGTCCAGGCCGCGCCGCGCCCCTGCCGCAGCGCAGAAAGTACCCAAGGCAGCGCCTCGCGCAGCTGCGGCGCCAGCGTGTACGGCGGGTTGATGACGAAAACGCCGCTGGCGCGCAGACCCCCCACGGGCCGGCCACGCGCAGCCTGCGCCTTGGCCTGCGCATCGGGCTGGGCGCCGATGTTGAGCTCGGCTTGCAACCACGGTCGCTGGGCGCGCTGCGCCAAGGCGCGCAGCCGGCGCGGCAGCGCGTGCGCCTCGGGCCGTCCTATCACGGGATACCACACCAGATAGCACCCTTGGGCGAAGCGGCGTAGCGCCTCGGCCGCGGTGGCGAACACGTGCCCGTAGTCCGACTTGAGCTCGTAGCTGGGGTCGATCAGCACCAGCGCCCGGCGCGACGGCGGCGGCAGCAGTCGCCGCAGACCCTCGAAGCCGTTGTCGCGCCGTAGCTCGATGGCGGGGTGCGGCTCGCGCGCGCGCCACTGCTGCACGGTCCGATCCAGCAGCCGCCCGTCGGTGGGGTGCCACTCGAACAGCTGCAGCCGGTCCTGCGGGCGCAACAGTGCCTGCATCAGGGCGGGTGAGCCTGGGTAGTGCTGCAGCAACCCGTGGGGATTGGCGGCCTGTATCTGTTGCCAATAGTCTTGTACGGCGGGTGGCAACGCGTCGCCGCGGGCGTGCGCCGCCATGGCCGCGTCCCACACCGCGGCGATACCCTGCGCCGCCTCGCCGGAGGTGCGCGCGTGCTCGTGGTCCAGCCGGTACTGCCCCGCCCCGGCGTGCGTGTCTACCAGCAGCAGCCCCCCTTCCTTGCCCTGCAAGTGGCGCAGGGCGGCCAGCAGGGCGATGTGCTTGAGAACGTCGGCATGATTGCCGGCATGAAATGCGTGGCGGTAACTGAACATGCGGCGATGGTAGCCGAGGGTGGCTTTGCGGCCTAGTCGCTGATTGCGATACAATGTTGGGCTTCGCAGCGATACGGCTGGGCCCCGCGGCGAAACGCTCCACCCCACCTAAGAGGCTGCCAGCAGAGCAGCGCCGACCGTGGAAAAGGGCCTGCCCAAACCACAGGAAACTGACATGACCAAAACCTTCAGCGCCAAACCCGCTGAGGTGGTGCATGAGTGGTTTGTGATTGACGCCACCGACAAGGTGCTCGGACGTGTCGCCAGCGAAGTGGCACGCCGACTGCGCGGCAAGCACAAGGCCATCTACACCCCTCACGTCGACACGGGCGACTTCATCATTGTCGTCAACGCTGACAAGATCAAGGTCACGGGCAACAAGGCCCTCGACAAGATCTACTACCGCCACACCGGCTACCCCGGCGGCATCCGCTCGATCAACTTCCGCGACATGCAGGCCAAGCACCCGGGCCGCGCGCTCGAGAAGGCCGTCAAGGGCATGCTGCCCAAGGGGCCGCTGGGCTACGCCATGATCAAGAAGCTCAAGGTCTACGCCGGCCCCGAGCATCCGCACAGCGCGCAGCAGCCCAAGGCGTTGGAAATCTAAGGAGCGGCCATGATTGGTGAATGGAACAATGGCACGGGCCGTCGCAAGTCCAGCGTCGCGCGCGTGTTCCTCAAGAAGGGCTCCGGCAAGATCACGATCAACGGACGCGACATCCAGGACTACTTCGGTCGCGAAACCTCGATCATGATCGCCAAGCAGCCGCTGGTGCTGACCAACCACCTCGAGACGTTTGACATTCAGGTCAACGTGCACGGCGGCGGTGAGTCGGGCCAGGCCGGTGCGGTGCGCCACGGCATCACCCGAGCGCTGATCGACTACGACGCCAGCCTCAAGCCCGCGCTGAGCGCGGCCGGCTACGTCACCCGTGACGCGCGCGAAGTCGAGCGCAAGAAGGTGGGTCTGCGCAAGGCCCGCCGCGCGAAGCAGTTCAGCAAGCGCTGATTTGCACGGTCTTGCAGGAAAACCGCCCTTCGCTTCGTCGGGGGCGGTTTTTTGTTGGCGGGCGAAGCGCCGCGCCGCGCGCCACAAGGCACTGGCCCCGTCATGGCTTTTGTGTGGAGCGGATTTGGGGTCTGCCGTGCTCCTTTGCTATCCTTCAAGGATCTTGTCATCATCAGGAACGCCACCATGTCCGCTGTCGCCGAAACCCCGTCCACCACTGAAACCGAGATGCCCGCGCCGTTGGTGTTCACCGATGCCGCCGCGGCCAAGGTTGCCGACCTGATCGCCGAGGAGGGCAATCCGGACCTCAAGCTGCGCGTCTTCGTGCAAGGTGGCGGTTGCTCGGGCTTCCAGTACGGCTTTACCTTCGACGAGGTGGTCAACGAAGACGACACGGTGATGACCAAAAATGGTGTCACGCTGCTGATCGATGCGATGAGCTACCAGTACCTGGTCGGCGCCGAGATCGACTACAAAGAAGATCTGCAGGGGGCGCAGTTCGTCATCCGCAACCCCAACGCCACCACCACCTGTGGCTGCGGCTCGAGCTTCAGCGTCGGCTGAAGCGTCGGCTCAAGGGGCGTAGAGCGCGCCCAGCACGCGCTCGCCCCGTGCCCCCGTGACGGTGGGAAGGTTGCCGCTGCGGCCCAACAGGCGCTGGCGCGCCAGCCAAGCAAAGGCGGCCGCTTCCACCCACTGCACGGGCCAACCCAGGCGGGCCGTGGTGTCGATGGTGACCGCGGGCAGGCGCTGCGACAGCGCGGCCAGAAGGGCGCGGTTGTGCGCGCCGCCCCCACAGACGAGCACCTGCCGCGGAGCCAGGGTTGGTTCGTTTCCCCAATCCAAGGTTTCCAGCGCGCGGGCGATGCCTTCGACCGTCAACGCCACCAACGTGGCCTGCACATCCACGGGTGCCACGCCCGGATGCCGTGCCAGAATGGCGTCGAGCCAGCCCAGGTGGAAGTGATCGCGTCCGGTGCTGCGCACACCGGTGCGGGAAAAATAGGGGTCGGCCAGCAGATCGGCGAGCAGCGCCGGCAGCACGCGCCCCTGCCGCGCCCAGGCGCCGTCAGCGTCGTAGCGCGCCCCGGTATGGCGCTCGCACCAGCCGTCGAGCAAGACGTTGCCCGGCCCGCTGTCGCAGCCTAGCACGCCACCGTCGGCGCGCAGGGCAGTCAGGTTGGCGATGCCGCCGATGTTGACCACGGCGACCCCCTCCCCCGCGCGCCCAAAGGCCGCGCGGTGAAAGGCGGGCACCAGCGGGGCGCCTTGGCCCCCGGCTGCGATGTCGCGGCTGCGAAAATCCGCCACCACCGCGATGCCGGTCGCCTCGGCCAGCCGGGCGGGGGCGAGGAGTTGCAGGGTGTATGGAGACTCGTGGGGCTGCAGGCGGGGGTGACCGGGCGGCATGTGCCGCACCGTCTGTCCGTGCGCG
>NZ_CALIND010000199.1:0-16083 GCF_938045175.1 uncultured Tepidimonas sp. | reverse complement strand
GTGCACCCCGCGCCCGGTTAAGGCGTTCAGGTAGAGCGGCAGTGTGGCGACCAGGGTCTTGCCCTCACCGGTGCGCATCTCGGCGATCTTGCCCTGGTGCAACGCGATGCCGCCGATGAGCTGCACGTCGAAGTGGCGCATCTTCATGACGCGCTTGCTCGCCTCGCGCACGGTGGCGAATGCCTCTGGCAGCAGCGCATCGAGTGACTCGCCATTGGCCAGCCGCTGGCGGAACTCGGCCGTCTTGGCCTGCAGTTGCTCGTCCGTCAGCATGGCGTACGAGGCTTCCAGCGCATTGATGCGCTCGACCGTCTTGCGGTAGCTCTTGAGCAGCCGATCGTTGCGGCTGCCGAAAATCTTGGTCAGAAAAGGGATGGCCATACAAACCCCACCGCACGGCCCGCCAGGCGTGCGGCTCAAAGAAAACGATGACGAGGTCGTCACCCCGCCCACGGCGGCGCGCAACCGATACCGAGCCCGCGGCACAGCGGCGCCCCGGGTCAGTCATATGGCCATTGTAGCCCTGTGGCAAGTCGCACCGTGGACCCTGCCGGCGCGGCTATGTCGATCGGCCCGCCACGCGCACCTGCAGCACCTGCACCTCGGCATTGGCCGCACGCGCCGCCGCCAGCAGCACGGGGGCGAGCTGGCGTACCTTGGCCGCCACCGATGGATTGGCCGCCAGCAGGCACCACACACCTTCCTCCAGCGGACCCGCCGTCACCAAGGGCCGCAGCGCCGGGGGCAAATGCACGGCCACGCGCTGTAACAGGCGGCGCGAGGCCCAGGCGCGCTCGGCCACATCCGCCAGCACCGGGTGCGCGCGCACGGCCTGTTGCAAGGTCAAGACATTTCGGGACATGTCCACCAAGTGTACGCGCAGCGCCGCGCGCGGCCTCTTGACCGATCACGGCGCTGGCAACAGCCGCAGCAGCCGTCCGGCGCCTCCACGATGCGGTAGCCAAAGTGCAATCGGCCCTCGTGCCGTGGCCGCTGCCGAAAGATGACCTGCACCTCCTGCAAGCGGGTCGCATCGGGTGCCAGCACCGCGCGCGCCAGCGCGGTCGCGTTGCCCTCTCCGTCCGCGCCGGGCTCGGCAAAACAGAAATAGAGCCAGCCAAGCCAGCGCCCAGCGGCCCACGCCACGCACGGGCGTCTGCTGCCCAACCCAAAAAACGCCAGATCACTGCCATGGGCGCAGCGTCGCCGAATGGCGGTGGGGCGTCAAGCCCGGGCAGCGGCATTTCCCTGGCGGGATGTTGGGCATCGCGCCCATCGCTTGGGGAACTTGGACGACTGGCACTCGATCAAAGAGAGTGCTAATATGGAAACCCACAGGAGAGGAGATCCCATGTCCACGACGCTTGCCCTCGCCCCGGCCACCCAGACGCTGCCGGCCGCCTCGTGGTCGAGCCGCGCGCTCGTGTTGCCACCGCTGGGCAACCTGGATGCCTACATCCGCGCCGTCAACCAGATCCCCATGCTCAGCGCGGAGGAGGAGCGCGAATGCGCCCGGCGCTGGCGCGAGCAACAGGATTTGGAGGCCGCCGGCAAGCTGGTCATGTCGCACCTGCGGCTGGTGGTGGCGATTTCGCGCCAGTACCTGGGATACGGCCTGCCGCAGGCAGACCTGATCCAGGAGGGCAACATCGGCCTGATGAAGGCTGTCAAGCGCTTCGACCCCGCGCAGGGGGTGCGACTCGTCAGCTACGCGGTGCACTGGATCAAAGCGGAGATCCACGAGTTCATCCTGCGCAACTGGCGCATGGTCAAGGTGGCCACCACCAAAGCGCAGCGCAAGCTGTTTTTCAACCTGCGCTCGCTCAAGCGCGGCTTCAAGGCCGACGCCGATGACGATGCCGTGGGGCGCGAACGCCTGACGGAGGCCGAGATCGACACCGTCGCCCGCGAATTGAACGTGCGTCGCGAAGACGTGATCGAGATGGAAGCCCGCCTGTCGGGCACGGACGTCGCGCTCGACCCGCTGCCGCAGGATGACCAAGAAGACCACCACGCCCCCATCGCGTATCTGGCCGATCAGCGCCACGAGCCGACGGCGGTGCTGGAGGCGCGCGAACGCGAGCGCCTGAGCTCGGAAGGCATCGAGCACGCGCTGGCCCAGTTGGATGAGCGTTCGCGGCGCATCGTCACGGCGCGCTGGTTGCAGGTCAAAGACGACGGCAGCGGCGGCGCCACGCTGCACGAGCTGGCAGAGGAATTCGGCGTCAGCGCCGAACGCATCCGTCAGATCGAGGCCGCGGCGCTCAAGAAGCTGCGCAAGGCGTTGGAGGCGTACGCCTAAGCCCTGGCCGGCCCCTCACTCCTCGCGCCGCAGCGCGGGGAACAAAATCACGTCGCGGATGCTGGGGCTGTCGGTCAGCAGCATGACCAGGCGGTCGATGCCGATGCCACAGCCGCCCGCCGGCGGCATGCCGTACTCCAGCGCGCGGATGTAGTCGGCGTCGAAGTACATCGCCTCGTCGTCGCCCGCGTCCTTGTTGGCCACCTGGGCGTGAAAACGGGCGGCTTGGTCTTCGGGGTCGTTGAGCTCGGAAAAGCCGTTGCCCACCTCGCGCCCGGTGATGTAGAGCTCGAAGCGCTCGGTGATGCTAGGGTCGGTGTCGCTCGCCCGCGCCAGCGGCGAAATTTCGGTCGGATGGTTGCAGATAAACGTGGGCTGCCAGAGCTTGTCCTCGACCGTCTCCTCGAAGTACAACACCTGCAGCCCGGGCAGGCTGCGGCGATCGAGCCGCTCCTTGACGGGGTCGACCCCCAGGCGGCGCAACTGCTCGCGCAACCAATCCGGGTCGTCCACGCGCTCGCCCGCGTCGGTGTGGCGCAGGATGGCTTCGCGAATGGTCAGGCGCTCGAACGGGGCGTCGAGGTCCACGTCGCGCCCCTGGTAGACCAGCCGGCCGCTGCCGCACACGGTGTGCGCTACGTGCCGGATGAGCCGCTCGGTGAAGGCCATCATGTCCACGTGGTTCCAGTACGCCGCGTAGAACTCCATCATGGTGAACTCGGGGTTGTGGCGCACACTGATCCCCTCGTTGCGGAAGTTGCGGTTGATCTCGAACACGCGATCGAACCCGCCCACCAACAGCCGCTTCAAGTACAGCTCCGGCGCGATGCGCAGGTACATGTCCTGATCGAGCGCATTGTGGTGGGTGACGAACGGCTTGGCGTTGGCCCCGCCAGGAATGGGATGCAGCATGGGGGTCTCGACCTCCAGAAACCCGTGCTGCACCATGAAGTCGCGCACCGCGGTGACGGCCTGGCTGCGCGCCACGAAGCGCTGGCGAGCCGCGACGTCGGTCATCAGGTCGACGTAGCGCTGGCGGACCTTGAGCTCCGGGTCATGGACGCCATGGAACTTGTCCGGCAGCGGGCGCAGGCTTTTGACGATCAAGCGCAGGCGGTCGGCTTTGATCGAGAGCTCACCCGTACGGGTTTTGAACACCGTGCCTTCGGCGTACAGGATATCGCCGAGATCCCAGTGTTTGAAGCTTTCATAGGTGGCCTCGCCCAGTGTATCCTTGGTCAGGTAGAGCTGGATGCGCCCCCCGGTCGGGCCGAACGAGGCGTCCTGGATGGTGGCAAAACTGGCCTTTCCCATGACGCGCTTGAGCATCATGCGCCCAGCGACGCTCACGCGCGCCTGCAGGGGTTCGAGCAGCTCGTTGCTCATGTGGCCGTATTCGGCCTGCAACCCTTCGGCCGTGTGTTGCGGACGCACGTCGTTGGGGAACGCGGGCCCCGCCCCCTGCGCGGCGGCGGCGCGCAGCGCCTGCAGCTTTTCGCGGCGCTCGGCCATCAGCTGGTTTTCGCTGGCGCCGTCGGCGGGGGGTCGATGCTCGTGATCGGTCATGGCTGTGCACGAAAAGAAAGGGTCCTGCGGTGGGTACCGCAAAACCCTCGATTGTAGGCTCCGCCCGGGATCGACCCGCCGTCGGTGGGTGCCCAGCTGCGTAGCCCCGAGTGTCAGGCGATCGCGGCTTCGCCCAGGTACGCCGCGCGCACCTTGGGGTCGTCCAGCATGGCTTTGGCCTCACCGACCATGATGATCTCGCCCGAGTCCATGACGTAGCCCCGGTCAGCCACCTGCAGCGCGCGGCGAGCGTTTTGCTCCACCAACAGCACGGTCACGCCCTGCGCGTGCACGTCGCGCACCACCTCGAAGATTTTGTCCACCATGATGGGCGACAGGCCCATCGACGGCTCGTCGAGCAGCAGCAGCTTCGGCCGGCTCATGAGGGCGCGTGCCATGGCCAGCATCTGTTGCTCCCCGCCCGACATGGTGCCCGCGAGCTGGTCACGGCGCTCCTTCAGGCGCGGAAACAGCTCGAACATGCGGTCGATGTCACGCTGGATCTCGGCCTTGTCGGTGCGCACGTACGCGCCCATGAGCAGGTTTTCGGTGATGGTCATGCGCGTGAACACGCCTCGCCCCTCGGGCACCATGGCCAGGCCGCGCTTGACCAAGTCCCACGAACCCATACCGCGAATGGGCTGGCCCTGGTAGGTGATATCACCGGCCTCGGCCAACAACATGCCGGTGATGGCCTTCATGGTCGTGGTCTTGCCCGCGCCGTTGGAGCCGATCAGGGTCACCAGCTCGCCCTCGCGCACCTCCAGATCGATACCCTTGACGGCCTTGATGCCGCCATACGAAACCTTCAGACCCGTGACTTTGAGCAGGGTATTGGCCATTTCAGTGTCCTCCGGTGCCCAGGTAGGCCTCGATGACCTTGGGATTGCGCTGCACCTCGGCCGGTGTGCCCTCGGCGAGCTGCTTGCCGTAGTCGAGCACGGTGACGCGGTCGCACAGCCCCATGACGAGCTTGACGTCGTGCTCGATGAGCAGGATCGTGCGGTTGTCGTGGCGGATGCGGTCGATCAGCTCGCGCAGCTGCACCTTTTCGGTGGCGTTCATGCCCGCGGCCGGTTCATCCAGCGCGATCAGCTTGGGGTCGGTCGCCAACGCACGCGCGATCTCGAGGCGCCGCTGGTCGCCGTACGACAGCGTGCGCGCCTTGTAGTCGGCGTACTTGGCGATACCCACGTACTCCAGCAGCTCCATGGCCCGCTCGGCGATGGCTTTTTCTTCGCCCTTGAAGCGCGGCGTGCGCAGGATGGCGTCGATGATGTTGGAGCGCGTGCGCACATGCCGGCCGACCATGACGTTTTCGAGCACGGTCATTTCGGCAAACAGGCGGATGTTTTGAAAGGTGCGCGCAATGCCCGCCTTGGCCACCTCATGCACCGCCGTCGGGGTGTACGGTTTGCCGTCGAGCTCGAAGGTGCCGCTGTCAGGCGTGTACAGCCCGGTCAGCACGTTGAAGAACGTCGTCTTGCCCGCGCCGTTGGGGCCGATCAGGCCATAGACCTGGCCGCGCTTGATTTCGATGCCGACGTCCGAGAGCGCCTGCAGACCGCCGAAGCGCTTGGAGACGCCGCTGACTTTGAGAATGGTGTCGGTCATGTCGGGCTCCTCACTTGCTCAGCGATTTGCCATGCTCGGGCGCGGGCCACAGGCCGCGCGGGCGCAACAGCATGACGATGATCATGGCCAGCGCGATGAGCAGCTGACGCAGGATCTCGGGCGCGAGCCGCCCGTCGGTCAGATGGTGCAGCGGCCCCGCCATATGGCGCAGCAGCTCGGGCAAGCCCGCCAGCAACAGCGCACCCAAGATCACGCCCGGGATGTGGCCCAGCCCCCCCAGCACCACCATGGCCACGATCATCACCGACTCCATCAGGATGAACGACTCGGGATACACCCCACGCATGAGCGAGGCAAACAGCACACCGGCCACGCCACCGAAGGTGGCGCTGGTGCCAAACGCTGCCAGCTTCAGGTTGCGCGTGTTGATGCCCATCGCCTTGGCAGCGATTTCATCCTCGCGAATCGCCATCCAGGCGCGGCCGATGCGCGAATCCTGCAAGCGATACGCCACCACCACCGTCAGCACCACGAAGAACAGAATCAAGTAGTAATACAGCGTGACCGACTGGAAAGTGAAGGTCCAATCGCCGAGCGACATCTGCAGTGGCTGCGCCATGTTGTGGCCGAACACCGTCACCGCATCGACGCCCGCGATACCCTTGGGTCCATTGGTGATGTTGATCGGGCGGTCCAGGTTGAGCATGAAGATACGCACGATCTCGCCGAACCCCAGCGTCACGATCGCCAGATAGTCACCGCGCAGCTTGAGCACCGGGTAGCCCAACAGCAGGCCCGTCAAGCCCGCCAGTAGCGCTGCCAGGAAGATCACGATCCAGAAGCTGATGTGCAGCCCGTTGGGGAACATCGCGGCGATGGCGGGAAAGTTGTCCGCCAAGTGACTCGACGCGAGCAGGGCGTACAGGTAGGCGCCGACGGCGAAGAACGCGATGAAGCCCAGATCAAGCAGGCCGGCGAAGCCCACCACGATATTGAGGCCCAACGCCAGCATCACGTACAGCAGCGCCACGTCGACGATGCGCACCCACGAATTGCTGCCGGTGGCTTGCAACAGCAGCGGCAGCACCAGCAGGCCAACGGCCGCCAGCGCGAACACCATCAGCTTGGTAGAGGTTTTCGATTGACTCATGTTCATCTCCTTGCGTGCGGCCACGTCAGGCACGATCCGCCACGCGCTCGCCCAGCAGGCCGGAGGGGCGGAAGATCAGCACGATGGCCAGCACGATGAAGGCGAAAATGTCGGAGTACTGGCTGCCCAGAAAGCCGCCGGTCAGCGGCCCCAGATAGCCCGCCCCGAGCGACTCGATGAGGCCCAGCGAGATGCCGCCGACGACTGCCCCCGCCAAGTTGCCAATACCGCCAAAGACGGCCGCAACGAACGCCTTGAGGCCCGGCATGAAGCCCATGGAATGCTGCACCGTGCCATAGTTGGACGCCCACATGATGCCCGCAATGGCCGCGAGCATCGCACCGATGATGAAGGTGGCGGAGATCACCACGTCGGGCTTGATGCCCATGAGGCCAGCCACTCGCGGGTTTTCCGCCGTGGCACGCATCGCACGCCCCAGGTTGGTCCTGTTGACCACGAACATCAGCAGCGACAACACAATGGCCGTCGTGGCCAGAATCATCACCTGCGTCGGCGAGATCACCGCGCCGCCCAGATGGAAAGGTTCGCTCGGCAGCAGCGTCGGGTACGACTTGGGGTTGGGCTTCCAGATGATCATCGCCAGCGTCTGCAGCAAGATGCTCATACCGATGGCGGTGATCAGGGGCGCCAGCCGGGGGGAGTTGCGCAGCGGCTTGTACGCGAGCTTTTCGATCGAGAAGTTGAGCACCGCGCACACCACCATCGAAATGAGTGCGGCCAAGATCAGCAACGCCCAACCGGGCATGCCGGGCATGGCCTCGCGCGCCTGAACGATGATGGTCCAGCTGGTCAGCGCGCCAATCATGAGCACGTCACCATGGGCGAAATTGATCAGCCCGATGATGCCGTACACCATGGTGTAGCCCAGCGCCACCAGCGCGTACATGCTGCCCAGGACCAGACCATTGATGATCTGCTGTAGCAATACATCCATGAGAGCTCTCCGTGATGAGGAACCACCAACCCCAGCGGCGGCTGGCCACCCGGGCTAGCAAAAAACCCGCCAGTTCCGGCCGGGATCGGGCCTTGGGGCGGGTTCGGTGGGCGCGATTGTAGCCAAGGGCCCGTGGCGTACCGCTGCGTGTTTGCCCTAGGCTGCCCGTCAAAACCTAGGGTTTACCCTGCAAACTTCGGGCCGCCGACACCTGTTGTACGACTTTCATCAATACAAGTGACGGAACATTAGTCCGGCTTATTTAGCATCCTCCACCGGCGCCTGACCCGCCACGGCCTGCGCTTGACGCGCCCGCAGCTCGGCCAGTCGCTCGCCGATGCGGATCTCCAAACCACGAGGCACCGGTTGATAAAACGTGGCCGACACGCCGTCGGGGAAGTAGCGCTCGCCCGCGGCGAAGGCATCGGGTTCGTCGTGCGCATAGCGATAGCCTTCACCGTGACCCAGTGCCTTCATGAGCCGCGTGGGTGCATTGCGCAGGTGCAGCGGCACCGGCCGGGTGCCCTCGCGCGCCACGAAGGTGCGCGCCGTCTGATACGCCCGGTAGACGGCATTGCTCTTGGGCGCCACCGCCAGGTAAACCGTGGCCTCGGCGAGCGCCAACTCGCCTTCGGGACTGCCCAGGCGCTCATATACCTCCGCTGCGTCGAGCGCCAGGCGCAGCGCGCGCGGGTCGGCCAGCCCGATGTCCTCGGCGGCCATGCGGATCAGGCGCCGTGCCAGGTAGCGCGGATCGGCCCCACCGTCGAGCATGCGCACCAGCCAGTACAGCGCCGCATCCGGATCCGAGCCGCGCACGCTTTTGTGCAGCGCGCTGATGGTGTCGTAGAACTGGTCACCGCCCTTGTCGTAGCGGCGCAGGCGCTCGCCCAGCGTGCGCAGCAACCAGGCCTCATCCACCCCCGACAGGCCTTGGGCTCGCGCGGTCATGGCGACCGTCTCCAGCGTGTTCAGCAGTCGCCTGGCGTCGCCGTCGGCGTAAGCCACCAGCCGCTGGCGGGCCGCCGCGTCCAGCGCGGGCACTTCTGCCGTGGCCAGTGCGCGGTCGATCAAGGCTTGCAAGTCGGCATCGGCCAGCGGCTGCAGTACATACACGGTCGCGCGCGACAGCAGCGCGGCGTTGACTTCGAAACTGGGGTTTTCCGTCGTGGCACCGACGAAGGTGAACAGGCCGCTTTCCACGTGCGGCAAAAACGCGTCCTGCTGTGCTTTGTTGAAGCGGTGCACCTCGTCGACGAAAACGATGGTGGGCTGGGGATGCAGCCCGGCACGCGCGGCTTCGGCCCGCTCGACCGCATCCCGGATATCTTTCACGCCGCCCAGCACCGCGCTGATGGCGATGAACTGGGCATCGAACGCGTCGGCCATCAAGCGCGCCAGCGTCGTCTTGCCCACACCAGGCGGCCCCCACAGGATGCAGCTGTGCGGTCGGCCACTCTCGAAGGCCAGCCGCAGCGGCATGCCGTCGCCGAGCAGGTGGGCCTGACCGACGACCTCGCCCAGGCTGCGCGGGCGCAGCCGCTCGGCCAGCGGGACGTGCGTGACCGCGGTCACGGACGCAGCACCTCGGCCCCCGGGGGCGGCTGGAAGCGAAAGCTCGCTGCGGTCAAACCCGCTGCCCGCTCCAGCGGACCGAAGCGCATGACCGAGCGCTGGCCAAAGCTGTCCAGAATGTCGAGCACTTCGAGTTCGCCTTGCCGAAAGCCGATGCGGATGCGCTGCACCTGGCCATCGCGCGCCTTGGGCACCGCCTCCACCCAGCGCAGACCGTCTTGCGGCGGGGCTTCGGACAGCGTAAACGCCTGGCGCACCGAGCGCAGGTCGGCTGCCGCGGCCAACAGCGCCGCCGGCGTGTTGCCCAGCACCTCGGCCTGACGGCGCGCCGTGACCTGGTTGAGGTCCGGGTCGTACAGCCACAGCGTCTGCCCATCGGCCACGATGAGCTGCTCGAATGGCTGCGTGTAATGAAAACGGAAGCGGTCCGGGCGCAAAAAGGTGAACTCCCCCCGGCTGGTGCGGGTGCGGGCCACGGTTTCCCCATCGCGCAGCGGGGCCGTCACCGTTTGCGTAAACGTTGCCCGCCCCTGCTGTACACCAGCCAGGAATGCCTCCAACTCACGCAAGCCGTCAGCGGCGTGCGCGGGCCACGCGAGCCATCCCGCAGCGGCCAGTGAGGCGGTCAGGGTCGACAAAACACGGCGTCGGTTCATGGGTGTTGGAAGCTTTGAAGGGGGTGCGGGTTCCGATGGGCGTTGTCACGCGCTCACTCGGGCCGCGAACCCACCAGAATGTCGCGCTGGCCGCTGGCGGTCAACGCACTGACCAAGCCGGCTTTTTCCATATCCTCCAGCAGCCGCGCGGCCCGGTTATAGCCGATCTTGAGCTTGCGCTGCACATAGCTGATGCTGGCCTTGCGGTCCTGCAGCACGATGGCCACCGCCTGGTCGTACAGCGGGTCCTTTTCGCCTGCGGCATCGCCCTCGCCCGCCGCGTCCGGCCCGCCCAGGCCATCGCCGCCGGCGTGTTCCAGCACGTCGTCGATGTAGTCGGGCTCGCCGTAGCGTTCCTTCAAAAACGCCACCACGCGGTGCACCTCGTCGTCGCTGACGAAAGCGCCGTGCACCCGGGTCGGGAACCCCGTGCCGGCGGGCAGGTAGAGCATGTCGCCCATGCCGAGCAGGGCTTCGGCACCCATCTGGTCCAGGATGGTGCGGCTGTCGATGCGGCTGCTGACTTGGAAGCTGATGCGCGTCGGGATATTGGCCTTGATAAGGCCGGTGATGACGTCCACGCTGGGCCGCTGGGTGGCCAGAATGAGGTGGATGCCCGCAGCGCGCGCCTTTTGCGCCAGGCGGGCAATGAGCTCCTCGATCTTTTTGCCCACCACCATCATCAGGTCTGCCAGCTCGTCGATGACGACGACGAGGTAGGGCAAGCGCTGCAGCGGCTCGGGCGCTTCGGGCGTGAGGCTAAACGGGTTGGGAATGGATTCGCCGCGGGCCGCGGCGTCGTCGATCTTGGCGTTGTAGCCGGCCAGGTTGCGCACGCCCAGCTTGCTCATGAGGCGGTAGCGCTTTTCCATCTCGGCCACGCACCAGTTCAGGCCGTTGGCGGCCTGCTTCATGTCGGTCACTACGGGCGCGATCAGGTGCGGGATGCCTTCGTAGACGCTGAGCTCGAGCATCTTGGGGTCGATCAGCAGCAGCCGCACATCTTTCGGCTCGGCCTTGTACAGCAGGCTCAGGATCATGGCGTTGATACCCACCGATTTGCCCGAGCCGGTAGTACCCGCCACCAGACAGTGCGGCATCTTGGCCAGATCGGCCACCACCGGATGGCCCGCGATGTCCTTGCCCAAGCCCAGCGTGAGCAGGCTCTTGGCCTCGTGGTACACCTGCGAGCCCAGAATCTCGCTCAGATGGATGGTCTGGCGGCGCGCGTTGGGCAGCTCGAGTGCCATCAGGCTCTTGCCCGGAATCGTCTCGATCACGCGGATCGACACCAGCGACAGCGAACGCGCCAAATCCTTGGCCAGGTTGACGATCTGTGAGCCTTTGACGCCAGTGGCAGGCTCGATCTCGTAGCGCGTGATGACGGGACCGGGCTGGGCCGCCACCACCCTCACCTCGACCCCGAAGTCGGCGAGCTTTTTCTCGATCAGGCGGCTGGTCATCTCCAGCGTCTCGGGCGCCACGGTCGTGGGCTGGCGCGCCGGCGGGTCGAGCAGATCCAACCGTGGCAGCGGCGATTCGCCCTCGGCGAATAGGGCTTGCTGGCGTTCCTTGACGACGCGCGCGCTGGGCTCGACGGCGGCAGCCGCGGGCTCGATCTGCAGCCGCGCGCTCTTGGGCGGTGTCGGGGGCGGTGCCTCGTCGCTCGTCGCCGACGCGGTGTCGGCATCGGACGTCGGCACAGCCGCAGCGTCCGGCGGCAGATGCGGTTCGTGCGCGGGGTGGGCCGCGCGCGCCGCGGCTTCTTCGCGCCCGCGCTCGCGCGCCGCCCGCTGGCCGATGCGCACATCCTCGTCACGCTCGCGGCGCTCGCGCCAGGCTTCGATCCCATGGTCGATCGCCGCGCCCACGCGCTCGGCCACCTGCGCCCACGAAAAGCGCAACACCACCGCCACCGACACCGCCCACACGCCAATCGCCACCAGGGCGGACCCCGTCTCGCCCAGCCAGCGCACCGCCACCGGCCCGGCCAGCGCACCGACCACGCCACCGGCGACATGGCCGGGCAACCACGCGTCCCAGTGATACAGCCGGCTCCACTCGATGACGCAGCTCGACAACATCAGCAACACCAGCGCCAGCGCGTAGCCCAGACCCCGCCACAGCGGCGTGCGCCACCACGGCACGGGTGCTTGGGGTGGCTGTGTCGGCGCCGCGCGCAGCCAGCGCGCCAGCCCGGCCAGCCACGCGCGCGCGGCGGCCAGCAACAGCCACCAAACCGACGCGCCGAAGACGTAGTACCCGATATCGGCCACCCAGGCGCCGAGCCGCCCCCCCCAGTTGCGCCACCCCACCCCCGTGCCCGAGGTGGACCATGCGGGATCGGCGGGATGGTGACTGATCATCGCCAGCCACCAAAACCCCAGCACCACGGCCCCCAACAGCAAGGCGATCTCTTGCGCAAAACGCATCCAGCCCCGGCCGGGCGCGGCCAGATCGGCGTTGAGGGCATTGACGGATCGACTCATGGGGACAGACGAAGGTTGATGCGCACCCCGAAGCTTAACCCGGCTTGGCACCCGCCGACGACCACCCGTGCACCCATGGTCATGACCAGACCCATGCCCGGCGCGGCCGACGTCTCCGTACAATCGGGCGTATGACGACCCATGCCCACGTGCTCATTCTCGGCTCCGGCCCGGCCGGTTATACCGCCGCCATCTATGCGGCGCGCGCCAACCTGAAACCGGTGCTCATCACCGGGCTGGCGCAAGGCGGCCAACTCATGACCACCACCGAGGTGGACAACTGGCCTGCCGACGTGCACGGGGTGCAGGGGCCGGAGCTGATGCAGCGCTTCCAACAGCACGCCGAGCGCTTCGCCACCCAGATCGTTTTCGACCACATCCACACCGTGGACTTGTCGCGCCGCCCCTTCACCCTCACGGGCGACAGCGGCACCTACACGTGTGACGCCCTCATCGTCGCCACCGGCGCCTCGGCCAAATACCTGGGCCTGCCCTCCGAGCAGGCGTTCATGGGGAAAGGCGTCAGCGCTTGCGCCACCTGCGACGGCTTTTTCTACCGTGGCCAAGACGTGTGCGTGGTCGGCGGCGGCAACACCGCGGTCGAAGAAGCGCTGTACCTGTCCAACATCGCGCGCAAAGTCACGCTCATTCACCGCCGCGACACGTTCCGCGCCGAGGCCATCATGGTCGACAAGCTGATGGAAAAGGTGCGCGAGGGAAAGATCGAACTCAAGCTGTGGCACGTGCTCGACGAGGTACTCGGGGACGCCAGTGGAGTGACCGGCGTGCGCATCCGCCACGTACAGACCGACGCCACCGAAGAGCTGGCGCTGCAAGGCGTCTTCATCGCCATCGGACACAGCCCCAACACGCAGATCTTCCAAGGCCAGCTCGAGATGAAAGACGGCTACATCGTCACCCGCGGCGGGCAAGAGGGCTTTGCCACCATGACCAGCGTACCAGGCGTGTTTGCCGCTGGCGACGTGGCCGACCACGTCTACCGCCAGGCCATCACCAGTGCCGGCACGGGCTGTATGGCGGCGCTGGACGCGCAGCGCTTTCTGGAACAGCAATCCGCCTGAGGCCGCCGCGCAGGACACCCACTGCGCGAGCCGTTATAATCTTGGGTTTGCTGCTGACTGGTGGCAGCAGACTGGTAGCAGCAATTGGGCCGCTTGCGAGCCGGAGCCGTCCACACGGCGTGAATCCTTTTCCAACAGGCACTCCACGTGTGGCAGGCGGCGCAACACAGGACGCAAGCGAGGTGCAGCCCTGGCCCACCAGGCCGGGGCGGCTTACATTTTTTCTGGAGTGGCCAACATGGCACGCGTGTGCGAAGTCACGGGCAAAAAGCCCATGGTGGGGAACAACGTCTCCCACGCCAACAACAAAACCAAGCGCCGGTTCCTGCCGAACCTGCAAACCCGCCGTTTCTGGGTCGAGAGCGAAAACCGCTGGGTGCGGCTGCGCGTCTCGGGCGCGGCGCTGCGCCTGATCGACAAAGTCGGCATCGATGCCGTGCTCGCCGACCTGCGTGCCCGCGGTCAGGCCTGATCACCACATAGGAGTCCATCATGGCTGCCAAAGGCGGACGCGAAAAAATCAAGCTGGAATCCACCGCGGGGACCGGCCACTTCTACACCACCACCAAGAACAAAAAGACGACGCCGGACAAGCTGTCGTTCATGAAGTTCGACCCGGTGGCGCGCAAGCACGTCGAGTACAAGGAAACCAAGCTCAAGTGAGCATCGGCCGGTCCCGGCCGGCGACGATCGTTTCCCACCCATAAAAAAACCGCCAGCGCTGCTGGCGGTTTTTGTTTTTAGACGGCCACCGTGTTCATGCAGGCGAAGCCGTGTTTATGCGGGCGGCGCGCAGCCGTTGGGCAAAGTCACGCAGCGCCTGGATGCCGCTGGCTTCGGCGCGCTGAATCCACGCCTGCAACTCGCGCGCCATTTGTTCGCGCGTGAGCGTGCTGTCACTCCAGAGTCGGCGCAGCTCCTCGCGCATGGCATGCATGGTGGCCAGCGTCGGCGCGGCGTGCAGCACCTGCTGCAGCCGCTCGCGCACCGGCGTGGGCACGTGATCGGTGTCGCGGTGCAGCCAACGCCGCGCCAACTTCAGCAGCGACTCGTCACCCACCTGAGCACGCAGCGACGCCCACTCCGCGCGCATGGCGGCGCGCATCTCGCGCGCGTATCGGGCCATGACTTCGTAGCGGTTGGCCACGATGGCTTCCAGCGTCTGTTCATCCGGCACCGGCTTGACATCGCCAAACGCCAACTTGGGCGGCACCTTCTTCGGCGTGGCCAGCCCCAGTTTGGCCAGCGCCTGGATGTAGAGCCAGCCGATGTCGAACTCGTAGGGCTTGACGGAAAACTTGGCCGAGGTCGGAAAGGTGTGGTGGTTGTTGTGCAGCTCCTCACCGCCGATGATCACCCCCCAGGGCGACACGTTGGTGCTGGCGTCGGGCGCCTCGAAGTTGCGATACCCCCAGTAGTGGCCGATGCCGTTGATGACGCCCGCCGCCCAGAACGGGATCCACACCATCTGCACCGCCCACACGGCCAGACCCGCAGCACCGAACAGCACCACATCCAGGATCAGCATCAGGCTCACGCCCAGGCGCGAATGGCGGGTGTACAGATGGCGCTCGATCCAGTCGTCGGGCGTGCCGTGCCCGTAGCGGCGCAGGGTGTCCGGGTTTTTCGCCTCGGCCCGGTACAGCTCGGCGCCTTCCCAGAACACCTTGCGGATGCCAAACACCTGCGGACTGTGTGGGTCGCCCTCTTGCTCGCACTTGGCGTGGTGCTTGCGGTGAATGGCCGCCCACTCCTTGGTAACCATGCCGGTGGTCAGCCACAGCCAGAAGCGGAAGAAGTGCGACACCACCGGGTGCAGATCCAGCGCGCGGTGCGCCTGGTGGCGGTGCAAAAACAGCGTGACGCTGACGATGGTGATGTGCGTCATCACCAGGGTGAACAGAACGATCTGCCACCACGAGGCTGCGGTCAGCCCCTGGGCCAGGAAGTCGATGAACGCGCTCCAGGCCGATTCCATTGCAAACATGCGATACCTTTGACAAACTCGACACGCCACTTGCCGCGCGGAGCTCAGCCCATGGTGAGCTGCCACCGCACCCAGTGACCAATCCATTGTAGGGGCAGACGGGCCGTTCACCAAGAGGGCGGGCCACCGTTGGGCGGATGGGGAAGCCCGTTGGGGCGCCTGCGCGGGTATCGACGGACAGCAGCCGCCCACGAGATACTGTTTTTATGTACAGTATCGGTATGCCGCTGCCGTTGCCTCGCCCCGACGTCTGGTGGGCCGACCAGCTCGCCCCCAGCGAACAGCCGACCACCCCGACCGGATGGTCGGCGCTCGATGCCGCCCTGCCGGGGCGCGGTTGGCCATTGGGCGCGTTGATCGAATGTGCCGTGGCCCCAGAGGCGCTGCCGTGGCGGCTGCTGCAGCCCGCGTTGCGAGCGGCCGCAGCACACGGCCCGATCGTCCTGATCGGCCTGCCGCTGGAGCCCCACGCCGCCGCCTGGGCGGCCCAGGGGGTGGAACCCTCACGGCTGCTGCGCGTGCACACGCACACCGATGCCGATGCCCTGTGGGCGGCCGAGCAGGTGCTGCGCTGCCCCGATGGCGCTGTGTGCTGGGTGCACGCCCGTCAGCCCACGGTGGCATGGATGCGGCGGCTGCAGCTAGCGGCTGCCGCGGCGCGGCGCGACACCACACGCCCCGGCGCCTGGCCCGCGCCACTGGTGTTGGCCAGCGTGGAGGACACGCGCGCCCTGCCTGCTTCGGCC
>NZ_CALIND010000198.1:0-18211 GCF_938045175.1 uncultured Tepidimonas sp. | reverse complement strand
CACAGCCAAGGTGGTAAGTGAACTGCCGGTTCCTGTCAAAAGGAGCTTTGCAGAGGCTTGAGCCGTATGCGGGGAAACTCGCACGTACGGTTCTTAGGGGGCGGGGCGGCAGTAATGCCGTCCTGCTACCCGACAAGCTCGCCCAGCGCAGCGATCTGTACTGAGTGGCGAACCACTGGGGTGCGTTTACCGAGGAGAAGCTCTTGGATGCGGTGGCGCCGTGCACGAGGCCAGGATGCGCTACCGGGGTCACACGCTGAGTAACAAGAAACGCCGCTCCCAGGGGCTGACGACTTCGAAGTACTCGCGGTACTCGGCCTCCTTGATCGCGGCATAGGTGCGCAAAAAATGCTCGCCGAACAGCTCGGCCAGCGGTGTACACGCCAGCAGGCGCTCGACAGCGTCGTCCAGGTGGCGCGGCAGTTGGTGCGGCTGCTCGTAGGCGCTGCCGGTCAACGGCGGGGTGGGCTGCAGGCGCTCGCGCATGCCCAGGTAGCCACAGGCCAAGCTGGCGGCGATGGCCAGGTAAGGGTTGACGTCGACCCCCGCCAGGCGGTTTTCGACACGGCGCGCCTCGGCCGGGGAGTGCGGCACGCGCAGGCCGCAGGTGCGGTTGTCGTAGCCCCAGCTCAAGTTGATGGGTGCCGCCGTGTAGCGCGACAGGCGCCGGTAGCTGTTGACGTAAGGGGCAAAGAACGCCATCGCCGCGGGCAGGTAGGTCTGCAGCCCGCCGATGAAGTGGAAAAACGCCTCCGACGGTGTGCCGTCGGGCTGGCTAAAGATGTTGCGCCCACTGGCGCGCTCGAGCACGCTCTGGTGGATGTGCATGGCGCTGCCGGGTTGCCCCTGCATCGGCTTGGCCATGAAGGTCGCGTACATGCCGTGGCGGATGGCAGCCTCGCGTACCGTGCGTTTGAACAGAAAAACCTGGTCGGCCAGCGCTAGCGGCTCGCCGTGGTCCAGGTTGATCTCCATTTGCGCGGTGCCCATCTCGTGAATGAGCGTATCGAGTTGCAGCCCTTGCGCCTCGCACCAGCCGTAGATGACGTCGAAGATATCGTCGTATTCGTTGACCGCGTCGATGGAGAAGCTCTGCATGCCGGCCTCGGTGCGCTTGGTGCGGCCGATCGGGGGCTTGAGCGGGATGTCCTCGTCGGGCTCGACCTCGACGAGGTAGAACTCGATTTCCGGCGCGACGATGGGCTGCAGGCCATCGCGTTCGTAATACGACAGGATGCGGCGCAGCACGTTACGCGGCGCCAGCTCGATCCACGAGCCGTCGAAACGCTGGCAGTCATGGATGATTTGGGCGGTCGGCTCTTTGGCCCAGGGGACGATGCGCAGCGTGGTCGAGTCGGGCGCGAGCCGCATGTCGGGGTCGGCCACGGGCGTGAAGTCCTGCTCGGGATAGTCGCCGGTGACGGTCATGGTCAGCACCGCCTCGGGCAGGCGCAGGCCCGCGGCGGGGTCGTACTTGTGGCGCGGCACGATCTTGCCGCGTGCCTGGCCCGTCATGTCGGGGATGAGGCACTCGACCTCGGTGATGCGGTGCTCGTCGAGCCAGCGGTGGATGCGTTGGTGGTCGTCGTTCATGGCGCGGAAATCGGATCCGAATGGCGCATCAGTATGCGACGAATACGTACCCGCGGTGGTGCCAGCCGAGGGTACCGGCGAAGCGCCATTAGTGAGCATCATTCCCAGTGACAATGTTGGGCATCCTGTTTTGCTGAAAAGGATCAACCATGATCGGTTTGTCAGATATCGAAGCGGCAGCCGCCCGCCTGGCTGGGCAGGTGCTGCAAACCCCGTGTCTGGAGTCGCGCACGCTGTCGCAGATCACGGGGGCGCAGGTCTACTTGAAGTTCGAGAACCTGCAGTACACCGCCTCGTTCAAGGAGCGCGGGGCGTTCAACAAATTGGCACAGCTCACACCCGAAGAGCGGGCACGCGGCGTGATCGCCATGTCGGCCGGCAACCACGCGCAAGGCGTGGCCTACCATGCGCAGCGCCTGGGCCTGCGCGCTGTCATCGTCATGCCGCGCTTCACGCCAGGGGTGAAGGTCGAGCGCACGCGCGGCTTTGGCGCCGAGGTGGTGCTGCACGGCGACACGCTGGAGGAGGCGCGCGCGCACGCGCGTACCCTGGCGGCCGAACAGGGCTTGACCTTCGTGCACCCCTACGATGACGATGCCATCATCGCCGGGCAGGGTACGGTGGGGCTGGAGATGCTGCGCGCCCAGCCCGAGCTCGACGTGTTGGCGATTGCCGTGGGCGGTGGCGGGCTGATCGGGGGCGTGGCGGCGGCGGCCAAGGCCATCAAGCCGGATATCGAGATCATCGGTGTGCAGACGCGGCGCTTCCCGGCCATGGTCAACGCCGTCACTGGTAGCCACTGGCCACAAGGGGCCAACACCATTGCCGAGGGCATCGCGGTGGGTGCGCCAGGTGAGCGCACGCTCGAGCTGGCGCAGCGCTACGTGGACGATTGGCTGCTGGTGGACGAGGAGGACATCGAGCAGGCCATCGTGCTGCTACTCGAAATCGAAAAGACCCTGGTCGAGGGAGCCGGTGCGGCGGGCCTGGCTGCGGTGCTGCGACACCCAGCCCGCTTTGCCGGGCGCCAGGTGGGATTGGTGCTGTGTGGCGGCAATATCGACCCGCTGTTGCTGGCCTCGATCATCGAACGCGGCATGGTGCGCGGGGGGCGGTTGGTGCGACTGGTGGTGAGCACGCGTGACCTGCCAGGGCAGCTCGCGCGCATCGCCGCCGTGGTGGCCGAGGCCGGCGCCAACATCGACCAAGTGCACCACCAGCGTGCTTTTACCTTGCTGGCGGCGCAAAGCGTCGAGATCGAACTGGTGCTACAGACGCGCGGCCCGGCGCACGTGGAACAGGTGATGCAGGCACTGCTTGCGGCGGGCTTTGAGGTGGCGCGTCATTGACCGCTCGCCCAGCGCCCCTCAGTCGTGGCTGCCGTCACCGCCGATGACGCCGCCCAACAAGCCCCCCGCCGCAAAGCCACCCAGTATCGATCCCTCCTCGCGTCGGCCCCCCAGCTGCGGTGCGGCGGCAAATACACGGGACGCCAGGCGGGAGAATGGCAGGCTCTGCAACCAGACGCTGCCCGGCCCGCTGAGGCGGGCCAGAAACAGCCCTTCGCCGCCGAACAGCGCGGTCTTGATGCGGCCGACGTACTCAATGTCAAAGTCCACCTCGGCGGTGTATGCCACCACGCAGCCAGTATCCACGCGTAGCGATTGGCCCGCGGCCAGTTCGCGTCGCACCACCGTGCCGCCGGCGTGCACGAAGGCCAGCCCGTCGCCGTCCAGGCGTTGCATGATGAAGCCCTCGCCCCCGAAAAAGCCGACCGACAGCCGTCGCTGAAAGGCGATGCCGAGGCTGACGCCGCGCGCCGCACACAAAAAGCTGTCTTTCTGGCACACGAGCGTGCCACCGAGCGTGCGCAGGTCGATGGGCAATATCTTGCCGGGAAACGGCGCGGCGAAAGCGACACGCCGTTTACCGTTGGCCGTGTTGCTATATACCGTGGTGAACAGCGACTCGCCCGTGACCAGCCGCTTGCCCGCTCCCAGCAGTTTGGCAAACAGCCCGCCCTGTTGGGCGCTGCCATCGCCAAAGACCGTGTCCATGACGATGCCCTCGTCCATGAACATGAGGCTGCCGGCTTCGCCAATGGCGGCTTCGCCGGGATCGAGCTCGATCTCGACGAACTGCATCTCGGCGCCACGAATCTCGTAGTCGATGACGTCCATGCCCATGCGTAAGCGCTCCGCGGTGGTGACGCCGCAATGGTAGCGCCGACCGCGCAGTGCCGCGGGGGCGTCGTTCAAAGTCCAGCGCCGTCGAGCCGAACCCCATGGGGCTTATTTGGCGCACGACGCCAGTGCCCCGCTGTTGCGGGCGCGTTTATTGATCCGGCACGAATATGTCTTCAAGCCGCATATTGCACGATGGGGTCTTGGAAGTAGGCCCGAACGCGCTGCGGGTTGGCCTCGATGAACTGCATGTGCTGCTCGGCGGCGGCGCGCAGCTTGGGTCTGGTGCGCGCGGGCACCTTGGTGCCGATGGCGTGCTTCAGGTCGGCGTTGAGCCGCTCGTCCGGGTTGAGCTCGGGGCTGTAGCTGGGCAGGTCAAACACCTCGATGTCGGCCACGTGCTCGGCCAGCCACGCCTTGACGGGCTTGCAGTGATGCACGCCCAGGTTGTCCAGGATGAGGAAGACCTTCTTACCCAGCCTGCGGCCATCGCGGACGAGTGCCTGGAAGAACTCGACGAGCCGCTCGTGGTTGAAGGCCCCGCCGATGATCATCCAGTTGGCGCGGCCCTGGTTGGTGACTGCCCGCCGCGCGCACCGACAGCTTGAGCCCGCACAGCTGCTCGGGGCGCTTGTCGCAGGATCGTGCGGCGCACCGCCGGGTAGCTCAGCCCTGTGAGTTCCACGATGGCCATCACGCCGTAGCCCTTTCGGTGCAGCCGAACGACTTGCTTGCGCCGTTCGTGAAGTTGCTCAAGCTTCTGGTAACGAGCGTCTTCCTTGTCCGTATACGGTCGACGCGGATGGGCTCGAAACGTTCAATTTTCATGGTGCCGGATCAATAGGGCCTTACGGGCACGCGGTCAGCGAGCTTCCCGCCGGGCCCAGCGCCGCCTGCAGCTGCTCGCGCTCGGCTTCGGTCAAATCGGGCCAGCGCAACGTCAGCACGCGCGTGGCGGGGCGCTCCTGCACCACACGGGCGTCGCGCACGCCTTGTCGTTGCACGTCCAGCAGCGCCTTACGCGCGGCCTCTTCGCTGGAGTAGGTGCCCAGCGCCAGCCCCGGCGCCAGCGCGGGGGCGTTGACGTCGCGATACTCGACGCCCGCCTGGCGCAGCTCGGCGCGGCGGCGCTGCAGCGCCTCGGCAGTCGGAAACTTGCCCACATAGACGATCCAGCGCTCGGGCAGCGTCGCTGTTTGTTCGGTGTGGCGTCCGCGCAGGCCGGCGGTGGTCTCGGCGCTGCGCTGCAGTGCCTCGGCTTGCGCCGGCGGCAGGGCCGCCAATTGCCAGCAGCGCCGCACGGCTGCCGGGCGTGTCGCAGTTGCCGCAGGCTCCGCGGGTGGGGGTGGTCCGTCTTCTTCGTCCTGCACAGTGGGGGCCGACGCGTCGGGGTCGTCCGACACCGATGGGTCTGTCAGCGTGTGAGCGGGGCTGCCAGGGGGATTGAGCAGCCGCAGCCGCTCGGGCTCCACCTGTTGCGCCAGGCGCTGGCGATCCGACGTCCCGGCGCGTTCCGGCGCGTCGCCCCACTCGCCGTGGCGCCAGCCCCACAGGGCGGCATTGGCCAGCAGCAGCACCAAAACCAGCAACCTCAGCATGGCCGCACGCTCACCTCTCCCTGTTGCACGCGACGCACGCCATCTGGGGTGCGCAGGCGCAGCGCGCCGTCGGCATCCACGCCGTCGGCGATGCCCTCGCCACCGTCGCTCGTGCGCACGCGCTGGCCGCGCAGTGCATCGCGCGCCGCGTAGCGCGACTGTAGCGGCGCAAACCCCGCGCGCTCGAAGTCCTGCACCGCCTGCAGCGTGGCTGCCCCGACACGGGCCAGCCAATGGCCGATGTCGTGCGCCGGGTGCCCGCCTTCGCGCGGCAGCGCCTCCAGGCCGATCGGGGGCAGCGCGTCTGCGGGGGCATCGGGCGGCAGCCGCGGCGTGGCCAGGTTGAGACCGATGCCGATGACGGCGTAGCGCGACGCGGGCCGCGCCGGGTCGATGGGGGCGGTTTCGATCAGAATGCCGCCCAGTTTGCGCCCTTGCCAGCACAGGTCGTTGGGCCATTTGAGCTGCACGGCGGGGTCGAGCGCCTCGGCGACGGCCACCCCCACCGCCAGCGACAGCCCCGCCCAGTCGGCAGGCGCCAGCGGCAGCCCGATGGACAGTGCCAGCGATGCGCCCGGCACCGTGACCCAGGACCGGCCCAAGCGGCCGCGACCGGCGCTCTGCGATGCGGCGGCCAACACCACCGGGTCGGTCTGGCCGGCGCGCGCGCGGCGCATCAGCTCGGCATTGGTGGAGTCGATCGTCGGCACGACCTCGACCGCCAGCCCGGGCCACCAGGGCGCGAGGGACTGCCACAGGGCTTGCGCCCCGCCCTCCAAGCGGGCGAGCGCGGCGGCAGTGGCCGGGGCATCGGGCGCGGGTGTCGGGGTGGGCATGGCGAGTGTGGGTGGGCGCGTGCGGTTGGGCCGGGCTGGTTCGGGGCGAAAGTTTGCTAAGGTAGCTGTGTGGGCGCGCATGCGTGCGCGCGCGAGGCGCAGGGCCCCCTAAGGTCCTCCGCCGCGCGGCACGGCACGCCCGAACGCATTGTAGAGACATGAGCCCAACCGCCAACCCTTCCGCTGCCGCTACCGGCAAGACGCTCGTCATTGCCGAAAAGCCCTCCGTCGCGCTCGACATCGTGCGCGCCCTCACCCCTGTCAGTGGCAAATTCGACAAGCACGAGGATTACTACGAAAACGACCGCTACATCGTCACCTCGGCAGTGGGCCACCTGCTGGAGATCGCCGCGCCCGAGGCGTACGACGTCAAGCGCGGCAAGTGGAGCTTTGCGCACCTGCCGGTGATCCCGCCGCATTTCGAGCTCAAGCCCATCGACAAGACCAAAGCGCGCCTCAACGCCGTGGTCAAGCTGGCGCGGCGCAAGGACGTCACCACGCTGGTCAATGCTTGCGACGCGGGGCGCGAGGGCGAGCTCATCTTTCGGCTCATCGAGCAGTACGCCGGAGGCACCGACAAGGCCGGCAACCCCAAGCCGCTGGGCAAGCCCGTGCAGCGCCTGTGGCTGCAGTCGATGACGCCACAGGCCATCCGCGAGGGTTTCGAGCAATTGCGCAGCGACGAGCAAATGCGGCCCCTCGCCGACGCGGCTCGCAGCCGCTCCGAGGCCGATTGGTTGGTCGGCATCAACGGCACGCGCGCCATGACGGCGTTCAACTCGCGCGACGGCGGGTTTTTCCTGACCACGGTGGGTCGGGTGCAGACGCCGACGCTGGCCATCGTGGTCGAGCGCGAGGAGCAGATCCGCCGCTTCGTGGCGCGCGATTATTGGGAGGTGCACGCCACGTTTGCCGCGCAAGCCGGCACCTACCCGGGGCGCTGGTTCGACCCGGCGTTCCGCAAGCCGCAGGGCGATGCCGCCGACCCTGAGCGCAAGCCCGAACGGCTGTGGACCGAGGCCGAAGCGCGCGCCATCGCCGACGCGGTGCGCGGCCGCCCCGCGCAGGTCAGCGAGGAGTCCAAGCCCACCACCCAGGCCTGCGGCCTGCTGTACGACTTGACCAGCCTGCAGCGCGAAGCCAACGGGCGCTTCGGCTTTTCCGCCAAGACCACGCTCGCGCTGGCGCAGAGCTTGTACGAGAAACACAAGGCGCTGACCTACCCCCGTACCGACTCGCGCGCGCTGCCCGAGGATTATCTGGGCACGGTCCGCCACACGCTGGAAGTGCTGGCCGACAGTCCCTTGGCGCATCTGGCGCCGCACGCGCGCACTGCGTTGCAGCAGGGCTATGTGCGGCCGACCAAGCGCGTGTTCGACAACACCAAGGTCAGCGACCACTTCGCCATCATTCCCACGCCGCAGGTGCCGCAGGGCTTGAGCGAAGCCGAGCAAAAGCTCTACGACCTGGTGGTGCGGCGCTTCATCGCGGTGTTTTATCCGCCGGCCGAGTTTTTGGTCACGACCCGCATCACCCAGGTGCCCGTAGAGGGGGCCACGCACCACTTCAAGACCGAGGGCAAGGTGCTGGTCAAACCGGGCTGGATGGCGGTTTACGGCAAAGAGGCGGCCGAAGACGTCGAGGGTGCGCGCGCCGGTGACAAGGGCCAGCCGCTGGTGCCGGTGCAGCCAGGTGAGACCGTGCGCACCGAAGACGCGCGCATCGACGCCCGCCAGACCCGACCACCGGCACGCTACACCGAAGCCACGCTGCTGGCCGCCATGGAGGGTGCGGGCAAGATGGTGGACGACGAGGAGCTGCGCGCCGCCATGGCCGACAAGGGGCTGGGTACGCCCGCGACGCGTGCGGCCATCATCGAGGGCTTGCTGGCCGAGAAATACCTGCTGCGCGAAGGGCGCGAGCTGGTGCCGACGCCGAAAGCGTTCCAGCTCATGACTCTGCTGCGCGGGCTGGGTGTGGAGGAGCTCTCGCGCCCCGAGCTGACGGGGGAGTGGGAGCACAAACTCTCGCTCATGGAGCGCGGTCAGCTCAGCCGCGAGGCCTTCATGCGCGAGATCGCCGCCATGACCGAGCGCATCGTGCGCAAGGCCAAAGAATACGACCGCGACACCGTGCCCGGCGACTACGCCACGCTTCGCTCGCCGTGTCCGCAGTGCGGCGGCGTGGTGAAGGAAAACTACCGCCGCTATGCCTGCACGGGTGCCGACGGCCAGGGGCCGGGCTGCGGGTTTTCGCTACCCAAAGCGCCGGGCGGGCGCGTCTTGGCGCCCGAGGAAGTCGAGACCCTGCTGCGCGAGCACCGCATCGGGCCACTGGAGGGCTTTCGCTCCAAAGCGGGCTGGCCCTTCAGCGCCGAGCTGACCGTGGTGCCCGACGCCAGCGGCCAGTGGAAGCTGGAGTTCGACTTCGGTGACGAGGACAACGGCGACGACGGCGAACTGGTCGATCTGGCGGGCCGCGAGGCGCTGGGGCCCTGTCCCAAGTGTGGCAGTCCCGTGGTGGAACATGGCAGCCAGTACGTCTGCAGCCGCGCGGTGCCGACGCCCGAGCAGCCCACCCCCAGCTGCGACTTCAAGAGCGCCACCACCATCTTGCAGCAGCCCATCGCGCGCGAGCAAATGGCCAAGCTGCTGGCCACCGGCCGCACCGACTGGCTGGAAGGGTTCGTCTCGAACCGCACGCGCCGCCCGTTCAAGGCGGCGCTGGTGTGGGACGCCGAGGCGGGGAAGGTGAACTTCGCCTTCGAGCCACGCGAGGGCGGCCGTGCATCGGCTCGCCGTGCCGGTACGCGCACCGGCGCTCGCGCCACGGCCACCCGCCGCACTGCCCCCAAACGCTGATCCACCCCACGGTAGGAGACCTGCCCATGAGCCTGAAACTGTATTACGCCCCCGGTGCCTGCTCGTTCGTGCCGCACGCCGCGCTGGAGCTGGCCGGTGCCGCCTACGAACCCGTGCTCGTCAAGCTGCACAAGGGCGAGCACCAGACGCCCGAATTCCTCGCCCTCAACCCGCGCGGTCAGGTGCCGGTGCTGGTCGATGGCGAGGCGGTGGTGACGCAAATCATCGCGATCGCGCTGTATCTGGAAGCACGCTTTCCACAGGCGGGCCTGTTGCCGCTGCAGGGGCTGGCGCGCACGCGCGCGATCGAGACGCTGGCGTGGATGAACAACACCGTGCATCCGACCTTCACGCACGTGTTCATGCCGCACAAGTTTGCCGACGACGCGGCCGCGCAGGCCGCCGTCAAGGCGCGCGCGCTGGGGGCGTATCAGGCGCTGCTGCAGGAGCTCGAGGCGCTGGTGGCTGCGCGTAGCGAGCCGTGGCTGGGCGGCGCCCAGCCTGGTGTGCTCGACGCCTATGCGTTGACCCTGCTGCGCTGGGGCGGGTTTGCGGGCATCGACCCCACCACGCTGCCGCAGACCTGGGCGCTGTCGCAGGCGTTGGCGGCCTTGCCGGCGGTGGCGCGCGTCATCGAGCGCGAGCGGTTACAGCTCAACGTTTACCGGCCCACGGCTGCCTGAAACCGCACCGATACCCGCAGGCCGCGCGTTTGCGGGCGGCTCGGGTCGGCGTCGTCCATCTCGAGGGTGGCGCCGTGTTGGCGCACGATCTCGTGCACGATGGCCAACCCCAGGCCCGATCCGTCCACGTTGGTGCCCAGCGTCCGGTAAAACGGTGCCAATACCCGCTCGCGCTCCGCCGGTGGGATGCCGGGGCCGCTGTCTTCTACCTGTAGAATCTGCACCCCGCTGAAGGGGTCGGTCAGTACGCGCACGGTCACCACGCCGGCGCGCGGTGTGTAGCGCAGGGCGTTGTCGGCCAGGTTGCGCACCAGCTCGGCCAGCAGCGTCGGGTTGCCCCACAGGCGCACCGGGGGCAGGCTGGCGGTGGGCTCGGCGGGCAACGTCTCGAAGCCCAGGTCGATCGCCTTGTCCATCGCCAGCGGCACGAGTTCTTCCACCACCTCGCGCGCGACCGCCGCCAGATCGACCGGCTCGCGCGGCAACGCGCGCCCCGCGGCTTCGGCCCGCGCCAATGCCAGCAACTGGTTGACCGTGTGCGTGGCGCGCACGCTGGAGGTGGCGATCTGCCGCAGCGAGCGCTCGACATCATCGCCCACCCCGGCGGGCAGGAGCTTTTGCGCCATCTCGGCCTGCATGCGCAGGCCCGCCAGCGGCGTTTTGAGCTGGTGCGCGGCGTCGGCCAGAAAGCGTTTCTGGTTCGATAACGTGACCTTGAGGCGCTGCAGCAAGTCGTTGATCGACGACACCAGCGGCGCCACCTCCTGCGGTACGTGCTCGTCGTCGATCGGACTCAGGTCGTCCGGGCGGCGCGCACGGATGCGGCGCTCCAGCTCGCTCAAGGGCCGGATGCCGTGTACCAGTGCCAACCACACCAGCAGCACCGCCAGTGGCAGGATGATGAACTGCGGCACCATCACGCCTTTGATGATTTCGGTCGCCAGCTTGGAGCGCTTGCCGCGCGTCTCGGCCACCTGCATCAGCACGATATGGTCGCGCGCCGGACCGCGCGCGAGCCAGGTGTAGGCCACGCGCACGTCCTCGTCGCGGATCACGTCGTCGCGCAGCCGAATGTCGCCTGGCCGAGGGGTGTCCGTCTCGGGGGGCGGCGGAAAAGCCGGGTCGCCACTGACCAGACGCCCGTCGCGATCGAGCACTTGATAGAAGACCAGATCGGTGTCGTCGGCGCGCAGCAGGTCGCGCGCCTGCGGGGTGAGGGCGAACTCGGCGCGACCGCCCTCGACCGTGACGAACTGCGTGAGCGCCTGCAGGTTGAACTCCAGCGCCCGGTCGTAAGGCCGGTTGGCGATGCCCTGCGCCACGAACCACGTCAGCCCCAGCGACAGCGGCCACAGCAGCAGCAGCGGCGTGAGCATCCAATCGAGGATCTCGCCGAACAGGCTATGTTGCTCGCGCTGGAACAAGCCGCGCCACGGCCGAGTGGGGCTAGCCGGACGCGCTGGTGCCGCGGCCGCCTGCGCCACAGGCGGCGTATCGAGGTCGGGCCGGGCCTCACTGGGGGATCTTTTCAAGGCAGTACCCCAGCCCGCGCACGGTGGCGATGCGGATCGGGCCGCGTTCGATTTTTTTGCGCAGGCGGTGGATGTAGACCTCGATGGCGTTGTTGCTGACCTCGTCGCCCCACTCGCACAGGCGTTCGACGAGTTGCTCTTTGCTCACCAGCCGCCCGGCGCGCTGCAGCAGCACCTCCAGCAGGCTCAGCTCACGCGCCGACAGTTCGATCATCTTGCCATCGATGCTGGCCACCCGCCCCGCCTGGTCGAAGGTCAGCGGGCCGTGCTGGATGATGCTCGAGGCGCCGCCGTTGCCGCGCCGCACCAGCGCGCGCACGCGCGCCTCCAGCTCCGCCAGCGCAAACGGCTTGGCCATGTAGTCGTCGGCACCCAAGTCTAGGCCCCTCACGCGGTCCTCCACGCTGTCGGCTGCCGTCAGGATCAGCACGGGCAGGCGCGAGCCGCGCGCGCGCAGCCGCTTGAGCACGTCCAGTCCACCCATTCCGGGCAGCCCCAGGTCCAGAATCAACAGATCGAAGCCGTCGTGCATCAAGAGCGCGGCGTCGGCCTCGTCGCCGCTGGCGACGTGATCCACCGCGGCGCCGGCCGCGCGCAGCGTGCGCAGCAGGCCGTCGGCCAACACCTGGTCGTCTTCGGCGATGAGGATGCGCATGGCGGGTCTCCCTGGGGTGCAACGGAGGTGGGGGGTCAGGGCGAGCGCTCTCGCGGCAAACGATTGTAGGCTGCCTCGGGCGCACGTCCATCCCCTTCGGCATACGCCTCCAGCCCCAGGGCCACGACGGCGGCCACCGGGTCGCCGACGGCGGCGCGAAATTCGGCTTCGGCTTGCTCGACCGCGCGCCGAAACGCGTGCAGCCAATCCAGCCCCGTCGGGGTAAAGACGATGCGGCGCGCGCGTCCGTCCAGTGGGTCGGGCTCGCGGCGCACCAGGCCCCAGGCCTCGCATTGGTCGACCAAGTCGCCCATGGCCTGCTTGGTCATGCCGGCGCTGTCGGCCAATTGGGTCAGCCGGGCGCCGCCCAGCGGCAGGTGGCGCGTGATGTGGATGATGGCCGCGCCGATCTGGGCACGCGCCGCCAGGTTCGACAGCGCCAGCGGCGCTTGCGGCGAGTGCGCCATCAGCCACAGCACACGCTCGTCGAAGCGGCGCAGCGCGTGGCCGAGCAGGCGGCCCAAGTGGGTGACGCGCCAGCGCTCGTCGGGGCCGAAAGAAGGCTTTGAGGACACGTCGCAAATAGTAACGTAAACTGACCAAAAAATCGAGAAAAACTTGGGATTGCCCCGCTACACTGGCGTCCATGCACCGACCGCACACGCTGTCAGACGATCTGACGGTAGGGAGGGCGGTGCGGTTTCCACCCCTGTCACACCCTCTCGAGGAGTTCCCATGAACGCTGCCACCCGTACCCCCGATCCCGACAAGGCCAAGGCCCTGCAAGCCGCGCTGGCCCAAATCGAAAAACAGTTCGGCAAGGGCACCATCATGCGCCTGGCCGAGGGCGAGAAGGTCGAAGACATCCAGGTGGTGTCCACCGGCTCGCTGGGGCTCGATTTGGCGCTGGGCGTGGGCGGCCTGCCGCGCGGGCGCGTCATCGAGATCTACGGTCCCGAGTCGTCAGGCAAGACGACGCTGACGCTGCAAGTCATCGCCCAGATGCAAAAGCAAGGCGGCATCTGCGCCTTCGTCGATGCCGAGCACGCGCTGGACGTCCAGTACGCACAAAAGCTCGGCGTCGATCTGTCCAACCTGCTGATCAGCCAGCCCGACACGGGCGAGCAGGCGCTGGAGATCGTCGACAGCCTGGTGCGCTCCGGCGCGGTCGATCTGATCGTGGTGGACTCGGTGGCGGCGCTCACGCCCAAGGCCGAAATCGAGGGCGACATGGGCGACAGCCTGCCGGGCCTGCAGGCGCGCCTGATGAGCCAGGCGCTGCGCAAGCTGACGGCCACCATCAAGAAGACCAACTGCATGGTCATCTTCATCAACCAGATCCGCATGAAGATCGGCGTCATGTTTGGCAGCCCCGAGACGACGACGGGCGGCAACGCGCTCAAGTTCTACGCCTCGGTGCGCATCGATATCCGCCGCACCGGCTCCATCAAAAAGGGCGAAGAGGTCATTGGCAGCGAGACCAAGGTCAAAGTGGTCAAAAACAAAGTGGCGCCGCCGTTCAAGACCGCCGATTTCGACATCCTCTACGGCGAGGGCATCAGCCGCGAGGGCGAGATCGTCGATCTGGGCGTGCAGCACAAGGTGATCGAAAAATCCGGCGCCTGGTATGCCTACAACGGCGAAAAAATCGGCCAGGGTCGCGAGAACGCGCGCGAGTTTTTGAAGGAAAACCCAGACCTGGCGCGCGAAATCGAAAACAAAATCCGCGCTGCGGTGGGCGTGGCCGCACTGCCCAGCGTGGATGTGGACGAGGCCATCGATCCCGATGTGGCGTTCGACGAAGCGTGACGTGGGCGGCGATGAGGGGTCTGCGCCCGCCGCTGGCCCGAGCCTGAAAGCGCGTGCCTTGCGCCTGCTGGCTCGGCGCGACTATACCCGCGCCGAGCTGGCGCAGCGGCTGGCCCCTCATGCACCGGGGTCGGCCGCGCTGGACGCGCTGCTCGACGAATGCGAGGCGCGCGGCTGGCTGGACGAGCAGCGCGCCGCCGAGTCACACCTGCGGCGCCGCGCCGGGCAATGGGGCGCTGCGCGGGTACAGGCCGAGCTGCGCGCCCGCGGCGTGAGTGACGACACACTGCAGGCCGCCAGCGACGCCCTGCGCGCCACCGAGGCGGAGCGCGCGCTCGCCGTCTGGCAGCGCCGGTTCGGTGCGCCGCCCGTCGATGCTGCTGAGCGCGCGCGCCAGATGCGCTTTTTGGCGGCGCGCGGCTTTGCGAGCGACGTGGTGCGGCGCGTCGTGCCGGGGGTGGTGGGCCAGGCCACGGCTGGCGACGAAGGGCACTGAAGCGACCGCCCCCGGCTGTCGACCGTCATCGGAATCGGCTATCCTTTCATCCACAGGGTTTGTCGCCGCGCGCCGTCACCCGTTTCGTTTTCTGGTGCGGCCGACGGTGACGATCCCCGGATCACTCAGGCCACTGCCATGCGCGTCAATCTGCCCGTCACCCAAAATCGCTTCGACTTTCCGCCTGACCAGACGCTGATTTCGGTCACGGACGTCAAAGGCCGCATCACTTACGCCAACAACAATTTCGTCGCCGTCAGCGGTTACACGCGTGACGAGCTGCTGGGCCAGCCGCACAACATCGTGCGCCACCCGGACATGCCGATGGAGGCATACCGGGACATGTGGCAGACCATCCTGAACGAGGGACGCCCGTGGACCGCCATCGTCAAAAATCGGCGCAAGAATGGCGACCACTACTGGGTGCGTGCCAACGCCACGCCGGTGCGCGAGGGCGAGCAGATCGTGGGCTTTCTGTCCGTGCGCACCAAGCCCACGGAGGCCGAGATCGAGGCTGCGCAGGCGCTCTACGCCCGCATGCGTGCAGAGGAAGAGGCGGGGCGGCCGTTGACCTACCGGCTGCAAAACGGCGAAGTCGTGCGCAATGCCTGGTGGGCGAAAGCGTGGCGCACCTTGCGCCCGGGGCTGGCAGGGCGGGTCGTGTGGGGCAGCGCCGTCTGCGCCACGATGCCCTTGGCCTTGCTTGTCTGGCTGGCGGCGGGTGGCATGCCCGTCGCGCAGGCTGCGGGTTGGGCAGGCGCGCTGGCGGTCGCTTTGATCGGTGCCGTGGCCGCGCTCGTGCGCATCGAGTTCGTGCAGCCCCTGCGCCGCATCGCGCGCCAGGCCGAGCACCTGGCCGCCGGTGACTTGGTCGAGCCGGTGGTCGTCGATACGCGCGACGAGATGCGTCGCATCCAACTGTCGCTGCAGCAGGTCGAGGTTGGCGTGCGTACCGTGGTACGCGACATTCGGCACGAGGTCGCCAACCTGCGCGGGGGCACGCAAGAGATCGCGGCGGGCAACCAAGACCTGTCGCACCGCACCGAAAACGCGGCCTCCAGCTTGGAGCGCACCGCTGCCTCGATGGAGGAAATCAACGGGACCACGCAGGAGACGGCGCGTCTGGCCGGTGAGGGTGTGCAACTTGTGCAGCAGACGCAGGCCCTCGCGGCCCAGGGGGCTACGGCAGTCGGCAGCATGGCCGACACGATGCGTGGCATCACCGAGTCGTCGCAGCGCATCACCGACATCATCCAGGTCATCGAGGGCGTGGCATTCCAGACCAACATCCTGGCGCTCAACGCCGCGGTAGAAGCCGCGCGTGCCGGCGAGGCCGGGCGTGGCTTTGCCGTCGTGGCCAGCGAGGTGCGCGCGCTCGCGCAGCGCACCGGCGAGGCGGCCAAGCAGATCCGCCAGCTCATCACCGAGTCGCGCGAGCGGGTGCTCGCCGGCGATGCGCGTGCGGCCGAGGCGGCCGCCAACGTGCAGCAGGTGCAGCAAGCGGTCGAGCGCGTGGCGCGTGTGCTGGAAGATATCCACCACTCGGCACGCGAGCAGTCTGCCGGCGTGGGTCAGATCGCGGAGGCGTTGGCCAATCTGGATTCGATCACGCAGCAAAACGCCGCCATGGTCGAGGAACTGGCGGCAGCGGCCATATCGTTGGACGAGCAGGTGCAAACCGTGCACGGTACGATCCGGGTCTTCCGCCTCACGCCCAAGGACAAGCTGCTGGTGCACGAGGACGCGACCCAGCTGCGCAAAGCGGCCGCCGCCCGGTTGGACGTCGACCATCTGGACTTCGACGCTGCCATCAAGGCGCACCAGCAATGGCGCATCAAGCTGCGCAATGCCATTCTCAAGGGGGAGAAGCTCGACGTTGCCACCATCCGGCGCGACGACTGTTGTGCGGTGGGCAAGTGGATCTACGGTGGTGGTGGCCGCCAGTACGGACAGTTGCCGCTATTTTCCACGCTCGTCGAACAGCACAAACAATTCCATCTGGAGACCGGGCGCATCGCCGAGTTGGTCAACGCCGGCAAGATGGACGAGGCCAACCGGCTGTTGCAGGGCGAGTCCCCCTTCATCCGCGCCGGGCGCGCCGTGGTCGATACGCTGCAAAAGCTCAAAGCCGCGGTGCAGGGTGCGGCCAAGTCCGCCGCGCTCCAGACCCAACGCGCGGGTCAGGCCGTGGCCCGGCTGGCGGCACCCGCGGCAGCCGCTGCGCCGGCGACCCCGAAAGCCGCGAAGGCAGCGGCGCCTGGCCCCAAGTCCGCGGCGCCTGCGGCGGCCGACGACGAGTGGGAGACGTTTTGAACCGCGCGGGGTGAGCGCGAAGCGTTACCCCAGCCAACGCCGCAGTCGATCCAGGGCTTCTTCCAGATCGGCCGGGGCGGTGGCCAGCGAAAAGCGCACGAAGCGCCCACCGTCGGCCTGCCCGAAATCGGCACTGGGCGTGGCCACCACTTGGGTGTGGGTCAGCATCGCGCGCACCAAGGCTTGGCTGTCGGGCACGCCGGCGCGGGCCAGCCAGGCGCTGCCATCGGCCCAGACGTAAAACGCCCCGTCGGGCCATACCGGTACACCCCAGCCCATCGCTTGCAGCGCGGGCACGACGGCGTCGCGCCGCTGTGCGTACGCCGCGCGGCGGCGCTCGTATTCCTGCAGCACCTCGGGCTCGAAGCACGCCAGCGCCGCGTGTTGCGCCACCGCGTTGGCGCAGATGTAGTGGTTTTGCGCCAGCCGCTCCACCACCGGCACCAGCGCCTCGGGCAGCACCAGCCAGCCCAGGCGCCAGCCGGTCATGCCGAAGTATTTGGAAAAGCTGTTGACGCTGATGACATCGTCGCCCCATGCCAACGCCGTCTGGCGGTAGCGGGGATCGAACGACAGGCCCAGGTAGATTTCATCGACCACCAGCGCCCCGTGGCGCTGGCGCACGAGGTCCAGCACTGCTTGCAGTTCCGCGGGTTCGATCGAGGTGCCGGTGGGGTTGGCCGGGGTGGCCAGCATGACGCCGCGCGTGCGCGGCCCCCAGGCCCGGGCCAGCGCCGCGGCCGTGGGCTGGAAGCGGTGGGCAGCGTCGGTGGCCAGCCCCCGCGGGGTCACGCCCAGGCTAGCCAGGATCGGCCGGTTGCACGGGTAGCACGGGTCGGGCAGCAGTACCTCGTCGCCCGTGTCGAACAATGCGAGCACTGCGAGTTGTAAGCCAGCCGAAGCACCCGCCGTGATGGCAATGCGCCGCGCCGGCACGTCGACGCCAAAGTGCTGCGCGACCCAATCGGACAGCCGCTCCCGCAGCGCGGGCAGCCCGAGCGCGGGCGTGTATTGCGTGCGCCCGTCGCGCAGCGCGCGTTCGGCCGCGGCGCGCACCGGCTCGGGCGCCACGAAGTCGGGCTCGCCGATGTTGAGATGCAACAGGCGCGGTGATCCCGCGGGCAGCCGGGCCGCCAGCGCGGCGGCCTCCTCGGCCACCTGCATCACCAGAAACGGGGCCACGGCCTGGGCGCGCGCGCTGGGGCGGGGAGGATTCACGGATGACAGTGGCATGGGGCGCGGGGTCAGGGTGTCGTGGCGCAAGCACGCGATCATGTTCATTTGCCGATGCAAAAGCGCGCAAAAATCTCGCCCAGCAGGTCGTCGGCGCCGAAGGCGCCGGTGATACGGCCCAGCGCCTCTTGCGCCAGGCGCAATTCCTCGGCCAGCAATTCCAGCGCGGGTGCAGGGCCATCCAGCAGCTGCTGCGCCGTGCGCAGGTGCGCACCGACGTCCTGCAATGCCTGCACGTGGCGCTGCCGGGCACTGAACAGCCCTTCGGCCGTCTGGGCGGAGTAGCCCACCGCGTGCAGCAAGCGCTGCCGCAGGGTGTCCAGTCCCAGGCCCGAGCGGGCGGAGACCGCCACACCCTCCGCCCCGGGGGGCAGGGGGGCCACGTCGGCCTTGTTCCAGACGTGGAGTACAGGCACACG
>NZ_CALIND010000197.1:0-9525 GCF_938045175.1 uncultured Tepidimonas sp. | reverse complement strand
CTGACGTGCGAGTCAGCGCCCGTGCTGTCCAAGGGGCCGACGGAGGTCGACCGTGAGGGGCATCTTTGGCCTGTTGTTTATCGCGGCGCTGGCGGTCGTCGCGGCGCTGCTGATGGGCGACAACCCCGCCACCGTGACCCTCTTTTGGCCGCCCTGGCGCGTCGATGTCTCGTTCAACCTGGTCGTCATCGCCCTGGTGGTGGGGTTCGTCGTCGTCTATGGGGCGCTGCGCGGCGTCGCGTTGCTGCGCGAGTTGCCGCGCCGCGCGAGCCGCTGGCGCGCCCTGCAGCAGGAGCGCGCCACGGTTGGCCTGTTGCTGCAGGCCTGGGGCTATCAGCTCGGGGGGCGGTTCGTGCGTGCGCAAAACGCGGCGCGCGAGGCGATGGCGCGCCTGCGCAGCACCGACCGCGACGCCTTGCCGTACACCGACGCCATGTGGGTGCTGGCGCACCTGACCGCCGCCGAGAGCGCGCACCAGCTCAGCCAGCGCGAGCAGCGTGACGCGTGGCTGGCCGCGGCCATCGACCCCACGCGTTCGCGAGGGGCACCCGAGGCCCGCGAGGGGGCCCTGCTGCGGGCCGCCGAGTGGGCGCTCGACGCCCGCGACGCCGAAGCCGCCGCGCGCTGGCTGGCGGAGTTGCCCCAGGGCGCGGCGCGGCGCATCCAGGCGGTGCGGCTGCGGCTGCGGCTGGCCCAATTGCGGCGCGACAACCGGGCGGCACTCGACATGGCGCGCTTGCTGGCCAAGCACCGGGCGTTTTCGGCCGAGGCCGTGCGCACCGTGCTGCGCGGCCTGTGGACGGAAGCCCTACGTGACGTGCGCGATGAGGAAGGGCTCGAGGCCGTTTGGCGCAACCAGCAGGGCGACGAGCGCCGCGACCCCGCGCGCGCGCTGGCGCTACTCGCGCACGCCCAGCGTATGCGAGGGCAGGGACAGTTGGCGCCCGAAGGGCCGCTGCCGCGCGCGGTCGACGAGGCCATCCGCGTCGCCTGGGCGGGGTACGACACGCTGTCGGCGAGCGAGCGACTGCGCGCCGTCGGCCTCGTGGAGCCGTGGCTGCCGCGCCTGGACGCCGCTTGGTTGCCCAGGCTGGAGGAGGCCCAGCGGCGCCTGCCCGCCGATGTGGGGTTGCAGTATCTGGCAGGGCAGGCCTACCGCGCCCGGGGCCTGTGGGGCAAGGCGCAGACGTTGCTGCAACAGGTGGCCCCGCGCCTGGACGAGTCCGAGCTGCGCCGCCGGTGCTGGTGCGCCTTGGCCGAACTCGCCGAGGAGCGCGGGGACGAGGCAGCGGCACGCGACGCGTGGAAACGCGCGGCGCAGGGTTGAGAGTAGGCGGCGGCCGGGCAGTGGCTATTTGGCCGCCGTTTCGCGCCGACGCAGGCGTTGACGGCGCGCCAGCCGCACCCTCCACACCCACAGAGCATTGACGAGACCATAGACCACGATCCCGGTCACACTGGCCACGATCGCCAGCCCCACGGCAAGCGGCTTGCCGATGCCGGAAACCCAATGCCAGAGATCGGCAGCCCACGCCCACCAAGGCCGGTTTGCCCCATCGTCAACGGTACTCTCCATGGACGCGCCGGGGGTGGCCAGGATAATGCCTTCCGGGCCCGTCGTCACCCCCGGGCCGGGCTCGCTTTGCAAAACCCACGCCCCCAGCTTATAGGCTCCGTAGTACACCGGCCCGAACGTCACCGGGTTGGTGACCAACGTGCTGGCGACTGCCGCCGGCAGGTTGGCCCGCAGCAGCACGGCCAACGTGGCCGATGCCGGGATCTGGGCCACCGGGATCAGCAATCCAAAAAAGACCCCCAGTGCCAGCCCGAGTGCCAGCCCTTTGCGGTTGAGATGCCACAGCCGCGGATGGTGCAGATAGGGTGACAGCCAGCGCAACCAGCGCATGCTGTGCAACCGTTCGCGGCTGGGCAGCAGGGACAGGACGAGGTCTTTCATGGAGGGTCGTGTCTCGATGACGCGATTTTGACCGATTCCGCCGTCGCTGGTTCAGCGGGTCATCGCCCGTTATGCTCATGCCCCATGATGCGATGGGAAGATGTGTTGTATTCGCAGGGTTTCGGCACGCGCCGCGCCTGTCGGGCGCTGGTGCGGGCGGGCCTAGTCGAGGTCGGTGACGAGCGGCGCCCCGTGACCGATCCCGATGCGCCGCTGCCGCCCGAGCAAGCGGGGGCTGGCTGGGTGTTTTGGGTGGACGGCCAGCGCTGGCCCTACCAGCCACGCGCGTACCTGATGCTGCACAAACCCGCGGGTTACGAGTGCTCGCGCCGCCCGTCGGCCTGGCCGTCGGTGCTCACTCTGCTGCCTGCGCCGTTGCGCCAGCGCCCCGGTGGCGCGGCGGCAGGGGTGCAGCCGATTGGACGGCTGGATCAGGACACCACCGGCCTGCTGTTGCTGTCCGATGACGGTGCCTTCATCCACCGGATGACCTCGCCGCGTCACCACGTGCCCAAGGTGTACGTCGTCACCTGTAAGCACGCGCTCGACGACACGCAGCTGCAGCGCCTGCGCGCGGGCGTGGTGCTGCACGACGATCCGCGGCCGGCCGTGCCGGTCGGCGTCGAGCCGATCGATGCCCATCGACTGCGGCTGACCTTGACCGAGGGCCGCTACCACCAGGTCAAGCGCATGGTGGCCGCCGTGGGCAACCGCGTCGAGGTGCTGCACCGCAGCGCCGTCGGCCCGCTGACACTGCCGCCCGACCTGGCCCCGGGGCAGTGGCGCTGGCTCGGTGCGGACGAAGTGGCGGCGCTGCAAGGCGCGGCGCGGTCGTGACGTCGTGCGGTTATGCTTGCGGTATGCGCGTCTTGCTCGGTTCTTTCTGGCGCTCGGTGGCCTATTGCCTACACCCGCGGGTGATTGGGCTGTCGTTGCTGCCGCTGGTGTTGATGGTGGCGGGGGCCTTCGCGCTGGGCTACCTGTTCTGGGATCGGGCCGTCGATGCCGTGCTGGCCTGGCTGGAGAGTTGGGCACTGGTCGAGTTCGTGCTGGGCTGGCTGGACAGCGTCGGTCTGGGCGCGTTGCGCACCGTGGTGGCGCCGCTGGTGGTGCTGGTGCTGGCCACGCCCCTCATCGTCGTCGCGTCCCTGTTGCTGGTGGCGTTTTTGATGACACCGGCCATGGTCGAGCTGGTCGCGCAGCGGCGTTTCCCGGACCTGCAACGCAAGCGCGGCGGGGGCTTTTGGGGCAGCCTGGGGTGGTCGCTGTGGTCTACCCTGCTGGCGCTGCTGATGCTGGTGCTGTCATTGCCCTTTTGGCTGATTCCACCGTTGGTGCTGGTACTGCCACCGCTCATCTGGGGCTGGCTGACCTACCGCGTTTTTGCCTACGATGCGCTGGCGGAGCACGCTTCGGCCGACGAGCGACGTGCCCTCTTGACCGCGCACCGCGTGCCGCTGTTGGTCATGGGCGTGCTGGTCGGCTTGCTGGGCGCGGCACCCAGCCTGTTGTGGGCGTCAGGCGCGATGTTCATCGCGCTGGCACCGTTGCTCATCCCGCTGGCCATCTGGATCTACGCGCTGGTGTTTGCGTTTGGCTCGCTGTGGTTCGCCCATTACCTGCTGCAGGCCCTGGCCGAGTTGCGCCGCGCCAACCCGGCGCCGTCCACGGTAGCATCGTCGGATCCGGCTGCGGCCGACGGTGCGGTCATCGACGTGCCGGCACGCCCCTTGCCAGCACCCCCTCCCGCCTCGGCCCCCAACCCTCCTGCGTCATGAAAGACTCTGCCGTGCCGGTGCGTGTGCCGCGCTTCGGTCTCATCGTCATCGGGGACGAAATCCTGTCTGGCAAACGGCAGGATAAACACCTGTCCAAGGTGATCGAGCTGCTAGGGGCACGCGGACTGGCGCTGTCGTGGGCGCGCTACGTGGGCGACGATCGCGCCGCCATCACCGATGTGCTGCGGCAGGCGTTTGCCAGCGCGGATGTCGTGTTTTCTACCGGTGGCATCGGCGCCACGCCGGACGACCACACGCGCCAAGCAGCCGCTGCCGCGCTGGGCGTACAGGCGGTGCTGCACCCGCAGGCCAAGGAACTGATCGAGCAGCGCATGCGCGAGGTGGCGGCCGAGCAGGGCGTGCCCTACGAACCCGATCGCCCCGACAACGTGCACCGGCTCAACATGGGTGTTTTCCCGGTGGGCGCGCGCCTTATTCCCAATCCGTACAACCGCATTCCGGGCTTCTCGTGCGATGGGCCTGGGGGTGGCACGGTTCACTTCGTGCCGGGCTTTCCGGTCATGGCGTGGCCGATGATCGAATGGGTGCTCGACACCCAATACCCCGCCTGCCACGGGCGGGCGGCGCAGGCCGAGCGCTCGGTCATCGTCTATGGCGCTATGGAGGCCGCCTTGACGCCGTTGATGGAGCGTATCGAGGCCGACTACCCGGGTGTCAAGGTCTTTAGCCTGCCCAGTGTCGACCACCCCGAATATGGGCGCCACATCGAGCTGGGCGTCAAAGGCGAGCCAGCGGCCGTGGCGGCGGCGTATGATGCGATGCGCGGTGCGTTGCTTGCCCAGTCGGCGCGGCTGGGCCCCGAATTGGTGCGCGGTGGGGATGCACCATGATGGGTCTTCCGCACCAAAATAGTGCCAAAGTGAATGACCGCTCTCATGGTGAGCATGGCCGGTGAGCGCTGGCATGGAAACTGCATTTCCCCCGCGACCGTTTTTCTTCGACCCGACCCTTTAGTAGGAGCATTCTGATGGCCAAGACCGTCGCTGACGTGATGAACATGGTGAAAGAAAACGACGTCAAATTCGTCGACTTTCGCTTCACCGATACCCGCGGCAAAGAGCAGCACGTGACCGTGCCCATCTCCGCCTTCAACGAAGACAAGTTCACCTCGGGCCACGCGTTCGACGGTTCGTCCATCGCGGGCTGGAAGGGCATCGAAGCGTCGGACATGCTGCTCATGCCCGACCCCAACACCGCCAACATCGACCCGTTCTTCGAAGAAACCACGCTCTTTTTGCAGTGTGATGTCATCGAGCCCAGCGACGGCAAGGCCTACGACCGCGACCCGCGCTCCATCGCGAAGCGCGCCGAGGCATACCTGAAGGCCTCCGGCCTGGGCGACACCGCCTACTTTGGCCCCGAGCCCGAGTTTTTCCTGTTCGACGGCGTGCGCTGGAGCACCCAGCCCGGGCACTGCTTCTACGAGATCGAGGAGTACGAAGCACCCTGGAATACCGGCGCGAAGTTCGAGAATGGCAACCGCGGCCACCGGCCGCGTACCAAGGGTGGCTACTTCCCCGTGCCGCCGGTGGACAGCACGCACGACATGCGCGCCGAGATGGTGTTGATCCTGGAGTCGCTGGGCATCCCGGTCGAGGTATTCCACCATGAGGTGGCGGGTGCCGGCCAGTGCGAGATCGGCACCAAGTTCAGCACCCTGGTCGAGCGTGCCGACTGGACGCAGGTGCTCAAGTACGTGATCTGGAACGTGGCCAACAGCTACGGCAAGACGGCGACCTTCATGCCCAAGCCCTACCACGGTGACAATGGCAGCGGCATGCACGTGCACCAGTCGGTCTGGAAGGACGGCAAAAACCTGTTCGCCGGCGACGGTTACGCGGGGCTGAGCGATTTTGCGCTGTACTACATCGGCGGCATCATCAAGCACGCGCGCGCGCTCAACGCCATCACCAACCCGACGACCAACAGCTACAAGCGCCTGGTGCCGCACTTCGAGGCGCCGGTCAAGCTCGCGTACTCGGCCAAGAACCGCTCGGCCTCCATCCGTATCCCGTACGTGGCCAACCCGAAGGCGCGTCGCGTCGAAGCGCGCTTCCCCGACCCGATGGCCAACCCGTACCTGTGCTTTGCCGCGCTGCTGATGGCGGGGCTGGACGGTGTCGAGAACAAGATCCACCCGGGCGAGGCCGCGACCAAGGACCTGTACCACCTGCCGCCGGAAGAGGACAAGTTGGTGCCGACCGTCTGCCACAGCCTGGATCAAGCGCTGGACTACCTGGACAAGGACCGCGCCTTCCTGACCAAGGGCGGTGTGTTCACCGACTCCATGATCGACGCCTACATCGAGCTCAAGATGCAGGAAGTCACCCGCGCCCGCGTCGAGGTTACCCCGACCGAGTACGACATGTACTTCAGCCTGTAAGCGTGCGGATTGGCCCCGCTTGCAGCCGGGGCCAATGAGCGAACAAAGGGGCGGCCAGGTGCCGCCCCGCGTGTTTTGTCCGATACTGTGGCCCGTGTGTGAGCAAGTGAGGACGATATGGCGTGGACCCGTGACGAGACGTTTCGAGGGATGGCGGGTGGGGTGCTGGCCGCTACGCTGGCGTGGGCGGTGGCAACGCCGGTGTGGGCACAGGGCGGCTCGACCATCTGGCGCTGCGGCAACGAATACACCAACAACCCCGGCCCCAACCCGGCCGCGCGTGGCTGTCGCGAGGTGCAGGGCGCCAATCTGACCATCGTCGAGGGCGCGCGCCCGGCAGCGCCGGCGCCCGCCTCGACCAACGCATCCAGCGGCGGCGCGGGTGGCAGCGGTGCCACGGCCAATGGCGCCCGCACCCCGGCGGAGCGCGTCGACCCCGACCAGCAACGTGCGCGCGACGCCGAGGCGCGCCGCATTCTGGAGCAGGAGTTGCGCCGCGCCGAGGAGCGGCTGGCGCAGGCGCGCGCCGATTACGCCGACGGCAAGCCGCCGCGCTTGGCCGATGAGCGCACCGACTCGCCCCGCTACCAAGCGCGAGTGGAGGAGCTGCGCACGCGCGTGGAGCGGGCGCAGGCGGACGTGGCGGCCATTCGGCGCGAGATCGACCGCCTGGGCGGCGGGCGCTGAGGGTGGAATGGTGCGCCGATCCTCGCCCTCGGACGGTGGCGTCGACCCGCAGCACCTGGCCGCGCTGGACCTGCTGGCCACGCTGGTGGCCGTGGTCGATGATGGCGGGCATATCCGCTACGCCAACCACGCGCTGGAGGACGCGGTCGGTCTGTCGCGCCGCACGCTCGCAGGTGTGCCCCTATCCGAATGGTTGACCCAGCCCGAGTTGCTGCAGAACGCGCTGCAGGGCGCGCGCGGCAACGAATATGCGGTCATCCGCTATGACACCCACCTCAAGCGACTGTTGCGCGAGCCGCTGCCGGTGCACCTGGTGTTGGCGACGACCGAGTGGCCGGGACACCGCGTGGTGGAAATGCTGCCGCTGGAGCAGCAAACCCGGCAAGAGCGCGAGGAGCGGCTGCTGGAGCAGGCCCAGGCCAACAAAGAGCTGATCCGCAACCTGGCGCACGAGATCAAAAACCCGCTCGGCGGTATCCGTGGCGCGGCCCAGTTGCTGCAGCTGGAGCTGGCCGACCGCGACGATCTGGTCGAGTACACCACCGTCATCGTGCACGAGGCGGATCGGCTGCAGTCGCTGGTCGACCGGCTGTTGGCCCCGCATCGCCGGGCGCCGGTCATGGCCGACGTCAACATCCACGAGGTGTGCGAGCGTGTGCGCGCCATCATCCTGGCCGAGTTTCCACGCGGGCTGCAGGTGGTGCGCGACTACGACACGTCCATCCCTGAATTTCGCGGCGACCGCGAGCTGCTCATCCAGGCCGTGTTGAACCTGGCGCACAACGCGGCCCATGCGCTCAAGGAACGCATCGCCGCGGGCGACGCGCGGCTGACGTTTCGCACCCGTGTGCAGCGGCAAGTCACGTTTGGCAAGCGGCGCTTTCGGCTGGCACTGGAATTGCATGTCATCGACAACGGTCCCGGCGTGCCGGAGGAGATCAAGGACCGCATCTTCTACCCGCTGGTGTCGGGTCGGGATGGCGGCTCGGGTCTGGGCCTGACGCTGGCACAGACCTTCGTGCAGCAGCACCAAGGCCTGATCGAATGCGACAGCCGACCGGGACACACCGATTTCAAGATCCTCATCCCGCTGCCCTGACGGGGGGCCGCGGCCGGGGACACAGTGAGCAGTGCCGCGCATGAAACCGATCTGGATTGCTGACGACGACCCCTCCATCCGCTTCGTGCTGGAAAAGGCGCTGGCGCGCGAGGGCCTGCCCACGCGCAGCTTCGACAGCCCCAAAGCGGTGCTCGACGCGCTGGCCGACGGTGCCGACGAAGGGCCGCAGGTGCTGGTCAGCGACATCCGCATGCCGGGCGGCTCGGGCCTGGAGTTGTTGGAAAAAGTCCGGCGCCAGCACCCGACGCTGCCGGTCATCATCATGACCGCGTATTCGGATCTCGACAGCGCGGTGGCGGCCTTTCAGGGTGGTGCGTTCGAGTATTTACCCAAGCCGTTCGATTTGCCCAAGGCAGTGGAGCTCATCCGGCGCGCGGTGGCCGAAAGCCAGCGCGAGGAAGTGGCACAGGAGGCGTTGGAGGCAGCGCCGGAGATCCTGGGCCAGGCCAGCGCGATGCAGGACGTCTTTCGCGCCATTGGCCGCTTGAGCCAAAGCCACGTCACGGTGCTCATCACCGGCGAGTCGGGGACGGGCAAGGAGCTGGTTGCGCGCGCGCTACACAAGCACTCGCCCCGTGCACGCGGGCCGTTCGTCGCCATCAACACCGCGGCCATTCCCAAGGATCTGCTGGAGTCCGAGCTGTTCGGTCACGAGCGTGGCGCGTTCACAGGGGCGCAGACACTTCGGCGCGGCCGCTTCGAGCAGGCAGAAGGGGGCACGCTGTTTCTCGACGAGATCGGCGACATGCCTTTCGAGCTGCAGACGCGGCTGCTGCGCGTGTTGTCGGATGGACACTACTACCGCGTTGGAGGGCACAGTGCCATCAAGGCCAACGTGCGCGTGATCGCCGCTACGCACCAGAATCTGGAGCAGCGGGTCAAAGAAGGCGCGTTTCGCGAAGACCTGTACCACCGCCTCAACGTCATTCGCCTGCGGCTGCCGCCGCTGCGCGAGCGGCGCGAGGACATCCCGCTGCTGGCGCGGTTTTTTCTGCAGCAAAGCGCGCGCCAGTTGGCCGTCGAGCCCAAGCGCTTATCCGACCAGGCGCTGGCCGCATTGGTGGCGTTTGATTTTCCCGGCAATGTGCGCCAGTTGGAAAACCTCTGCCATTGGCTCACCGTCATGGCCCCGGCGCAGGTGGTCGAGGTCAAAGACCTGCCGCCAGAAGTACTGGCCGCGCTGTCAGAGCGCGATGCGGCGCCTGCCCCAACGCCGCGCGCCGATGGCCCTGCGGTGCCCGAGGGCCTGCAGCGGGGCACCGAATGGCCGGTTTGGGCGCCTACCGGGGGCATGAACCGCGCCGCGCCGGTCCCGGCTCAGGGTGCCGACTGGGAAGCGGCGTTGCAGACCGAGGTGTTGTCGATGCTGGCGCACGGGCGGCCAGACGTGTGGGACGCGCTGCTGCGCCGCGTCGAGACGCGGCTGATTCAAGCCGCGCTGCAGGCCACGCGCGGGCGGCGCATCGAAGCCGCCCAGCGCCTGGGCATCGGTCGCAACACCATCACGCGAAAAATTCAGGAGCTGGGGCTGGAGTGATGGGGCGCGTCATCCGTCTGCCAGTTCCAGCACCACGGGCGC
>NZ_CALIND010000196.1:0-4519 GCF_938045175.1 uncultured Tepidimonas sp. | reverse complement strand
GGCGAACTGGCCCGTATGAGTGGCTCGGTGCAGTTCAACGGTCAAGCGATTTTGGCAGGATCGGGCAGTTACTCGTTCCAAGTAGGCGCCAACTCGGGCACGGAGAACCAAATTTCCATCGCCTCGGCGGACATCTCACTGAGCGGTGTGGCCAACTTCAGCGCGGTCGTGAGTGGCGGCGGTTCGTACTCCGCGCTCAATATCAACGCGACGTCCGCCAACGTCAGTGCCATCAGCGCTTTGGATCAAGCCATCGCAGCGGTGGACGAACGCCGAGCCCGTCTGGGTGCCGTGCAGAGCCGGTTTGAAAACACCATCGCCTTCCTGCGCACGGCGGTGGAAAACCAAGCCGCCGCCCGCGGCCGGATCATGGATGCCGACTTTGCTGCAGAGACGGCCAACCTCAGCCGCACCCAGATCCTGCAGCAGGCCGGCACCGCCATGATCGCCCAGGCCAACCAACTGCCGCAGAATGTGCTGCGGCTGCTGCAGGGCTGACGTTGCGCGTTGCCGGCGGCGCATTCAAGCGCCGCCGCGCGGCAAGCGCTCGCGCAACAGGCACGCCGCGACCGCCAGGTCCAGCGGCGTGTCAATGTCGACCGAACGCTCAGGCGGCATCACATAAGCCAGCGTTTCGTCCGTCAGGAAAGACCGGGTGCGCCGCAGCCAGTCGGCGCGCGCGATGTAGACCGCCCCATTGAGCGCGTACAGTGGCGGCGCATCCTGCCGCCGCTGCGGACGATCCTGCTGCGGCAGAAAAGCACGCAACCGCGCATCGGCCGAAAGATGGAACATCCACCACGGCAGCGTCCCGGCCTCGGTCACGCTGACGCATGCAGGCGCGCCCTTGGCCTGACAAAGCGCGAAGGCCGCATCGATATCTTCTGCCGCGCGCAACGGCGATGTGGGCTGCAGTAGTACCATCCAAGCCACGCCAGGCAGTTGCTGCAGGGCGTGCAACACGACGTCGATGCTGGGCGTCTCGTCGCGCGCCAATTCGGCTGGGCGCTCGTAGGGCGTCTCGGCCCCCCACGCGCGCGCGACTTGCAAAATTGCCGCGTCTTCGGACGACACCACCACGCGGTCGATGCAGCGCGCTTGCCGGGCCGCTTCGATGGTCCAAGCGATCAATGGCTTGCCTGCCACTTCTTTGATATTCTTGCCAGGCACACCTTTGCTGCCGCCACGGGCAGGAATCAAGGCCAACACCGTTCCCGCTCGGTCAGCCATGATCGATCACCCGCGGCGCGTCACGCTGCGCCAGTTCGAAGTCCCCCAAGCGGCCGATGTCCAGCCAGTATTCATGGACGGGGAACATGCGCACCGTGAGGCCAGCCTCGATTTGGCGTTTGAGCAAATCGGGCATGTCCAAGCGGACATTTGCCTCCACGGCGTGGACGACCTGGGGTGCCAGCACATAGATGCCAGCGCTGACAAAGAAGTGGTGCACGGGCTTTTCAATGATGTGCGTGATGCGCTGCTCATCGTGCTGGATGACGCCGTAAGGCACCTGAAAATCGTACTGCCGTGAACAAACGGTGGCTGCAGGGGTATAGCGATCATGGTCCTGCAGCAGGGCCTCGTAGTTGACGCGGGTCATGATGTCGCCGTTGACGACGATCAAGGGGCGCTGCACGGCCTCTTTCGGCAGTAGCCCCAATGCGCCGGCCGTGCCCAGCGGCGTTTCCTCCTGCACATACTGGATGCTCACCCCCCAGCGGCTGCCGTCCTGAAAGTGTTGCATGACCTTCTCGCGCAGATAGTGCACGGAAATATAGAAGCGGTAGAAGCCGTAATCGACCAAGTCCTGCAGGATGTGCTCCAGCATTGGCCGCCCGCCCACGGGCAGCATCGGCTTGGGGCAGTCGTCGGTCAGCGGCCGCAGGCGGGTGCCAAAGCCCCCCGCCATCAGGAACACGGGGTTTTCTAGGCGCGGGCGTTTGAGCAGGTCGGTCAGGGTCTCCAAGCCGACCAGGACGCCCTCCTCATCGACGATGGGCACCTGCAACACCTGTGCGCTGCCCAGCAGGCGCAGCGCCTCCTCGCGGCCGTGCCGCAGCGGCAGTACACGCGGTTGCGGGTTCATCACCTCGGCCACAGGGGCATCCAGGCTCAGGTGGCGCAGGATGCCGCGGCGCACATCACCGTCAGTGACGGTACCCAGTAGCCGTCCAGACTCATCCACCACCAGCGCAATGCGCTTGGCACCACGGTCGATGACCTCGATGGCGCGGCGGATGGTGTCGTCGCGCCGCAACAGCAGGTCTTGCCAGTCGCTGATCATGCCTCGTCCTCCACCGCTTTGAGCGGCTGTCCCGGAATGTAGCGGCATCTAGGCGGCACGTTGTTCCGTACCACTGCCCCGGCAGCCACCTCGGCACCGTCCCCCACCGCCACGCCGGGCAGCACCACTGCTCCCGCGCCGATGAAGGCCTGCGCTCCGATCTGCACGTCGCCGCACAGGATGGCGCCGGGAGCGACATGCGCGCCCTCGCCGATCGTACAGTCGTGATCCACCCGTGCACCAGTGTTGAGCAGCACCCCGGCGCCCAGGCGAACCCCTGGCTGCACGATCGCGCCGGCCATGACCTGCACCGCTGTGGCCAGCTCGGCCGCCGCTGACACGACCGCTGCTGGATGCACCAGCGCCGGCATCCGCAGCCCCAGCGACCGAAGCCGCTCGAAAACCGCCTGCCGACGCGACCGGCGACCAGGCACCATGCCGACGCCGATGGCGAACCGATACCCGCGCGTCTGCGGCTGGTCCAGCCATGCGTCATCGCCAAGCACGGTCACCCCGTGCCAGTCGGTGGCCGCAGGCCGCTCGGGCAGCAATACCCCGTGCACCGGCTGGCCAAGGCTGCGCAGCGTGTCCAACACCACCCGCGCATGGCCACCTCCGCCAAGGATGACGAACGGCTCACTCATCCAGCAGGTCTCCTGCAGCGTAGTCCCGCGACGCGGTGCGCCCCAGTACATCCCAGTACGCCATGGGCGGCATGCCGGTGCCTGGGCGCATCATTGCCACATCCTGCGGACCGAGCACCTGTCCGGCGCGAATCGCCCGACGGGCGACCAGACTCTTGCGTGCCACCGCCGCCGTGGCCAGCTCCTCAGTCTGAGGCCGCTTGATGCCATCACCCAACGCCGCCGAAACGGTGCGCACACCGGCCACCAGGCGCGTCAATTCCAGGGGCTCCAGCGACGCCGCGTGGTCTGGGCCCGGCAGCGCGCGATCCAGCGTGAAATGTTTTTCCAGCACGCACGCCCCACGGGCCGCGGCAGCCAGCGCGACCTCGATGCCGAGTGTGTGGTCCGAATACCCGACGGGCAGACCGAAGGCGGCGGCCATGGCGTCCATCGCGCGCAGATTGGCCGCCTCGGCCGCGGCCGGGTAGTCGCTGGTGCAATGCAGCAGGGTCACCCCACGGCGCAGCGCCGCCTGCCCCTCGGGCGAGGCATACGCCGCGCGAAACGCCGCTGGCCCCGGCTGTTCTTGCGCACCCGCGATGCGTCCGAAGGCGATGACCCCAAGCGCCTGCTCGACCTCTGCAAGCGTGGCCATGCCGGTGGAGACGATGAGCTCGGCCCCGCTGCGCGCGTGCTGAAGCAGAAACGGGGCGTTGGTCAATTCGCCGGATGGGATCTTGAGCAGCGTCAGGCCAAGCTCATCGACCAGCAGGCGCAGGCTCGGTTCGTCGAAGGCCGTGGACAGAAAGCGCAGCCCGCGCTGCTCCGCATGCGCCTTCAGCTCCCGATGCAGCGCGGCCGGCAACTCCAGGCGGCGCAGCATGGCCTGCTGAGATTCCCCGGCACCGGTGTTGCGCTGCTGGTAGGCGGCCTTGGGCGCATCGGCGGTCACCAGAGCGTCGGCCTGAAAGGTCTGGAACTTGACCACATCTGCCCCAGCTTGGGCCGCCACCTCCACGAGCCGAAACGCCCAGTCGGCTCGGCCGTTGTGGTTGACACCCGCCTCGGCGATCACCCGCACGGGCGGCGGTGTTACGTGCTCACGCATCACCTTCCCCTGAAATGTCGTAAAACGGCTTGCGCAGCAGGGCGTGCGGCTCGGCCTGCCGCAGGATTTGCAGGATGCGTGCGGCGACATGCCCGTCGCCATAGGGGTTGTGTACCTGACCCAACGCCGCGCGGAAGGCCGGATCGAGGGCGCGCCGAATGGCCGCCTCGATGTCGCCCCGGTGCGGTGCACAGTCGATCACGCTGGACGCACGCAATCGTCCGCGCTGGCGATCACCGATGTTGACCGTGACGCAACCCGCGCTGGGCGCCTCGATGAGGCCGCTGGAGGAATTGCCCACCACCGCCTGCACCTGACGCAGCAGCGACAGGTAGCGCTGCTGGCCGAGCGAGGCAAACAGGCGGCAGCGCTGTGGATGGCGCGCTGCATAGCCCTCTAGCAGCGGGATGATGGCCGCACCGCCCGGATCGGCATTCGGCAGCGTGAAGACCACGTGTGCATGGCCGAACGCGTCCAGGGCGGCCAACAGCTCACGGCATT
>NZ_CALIND010000195.1:0-8788 GCF_938045175.1 uncultured Tepidimonas sp. | reverse complement strand
TACGTAGCGCGGCGGGGTCGCTGGTGAAGTGCAGCTGGGTGGCAGCGGCCAGTTCTTCCGGCGGTACTTCTAGTGTGCTGTCGCGCCCCGCTTGCAGCTCGGCAATGCGCTCGGGTTTGATGTCAAAGCCGGTGACAGGGTAGCGTTTGCCAAACTCGACCGCCAAGGGCAGGCCGACGTAGCCGAGGCCGATGACGGCGATGGGTTGTCCAATGAGGTTCATTGGGTAGCCTCTTTCGTGGAAAGCGTTTCAGGCTTGCGCCACTTCCCACCCCACCACATTGCGCGTGGCGCTGCTGAACTCCACGCCCAGCAACCAGATGGGGCGGCCGTCGGCGCGGTATTTGTCGGCGTAGCCCCTCTGTCGCAGCTGGGCGATCGCCTCGCCCGTGGGGGCGTCGCCGTCGATGCGCTTGAACTCGATGATGACGATGGCCTGCGGCAGTTTGAGCGTCAAGTCGATGCGGCCTTGGTTCGTGACGTCTTCCGGCGTCAGGTCGAGCCCGAGGCTGGCGAGGTGCGAGTAAAAGACACTGGCCCAGTAGCCCTCGTAGTGCAGCACGGGGTTGGCGCGGTACCAGTCGGCGGGGATGCTGGCAAAGAGCGATTCGAAGTGCGCGCGCAGCGCGGGCCAGTCCAGCGTTTGCAGCAGGTCGTACAAGCGGCTGATGTGCGCGCTGGTGGTGCTGGGGTTGGGGGTGAGCGCCAGGAGCAGCGCCTCGTTGAAGGCGCTCTCGACCTCTTGGTTGGGGTAGCCCAGCCGGTAGTCGGCCCGTGCGCCCCGCCGCCGCACGTCCTGTATCGTCAAATAGCCCGTCTGCCACAGCAGCGCTTCGGTGCCGATGTGCTCGACGTCGAAGGCGTTGAGCAGCTGGTCGCTGGCATAGAGTGCATCGAGCTGCGGGGTAAACGTCTGGCGGCTGCGCAGCAGATCGACCAGGAACGTGGGCGTGCCGGTTTCGAACCAGTAAGCGCGAAAGGTGCGCTCTTGCAGCAGCAGCAGCACATCGAACGGGTTGTAGACCGACTCGCCCAACCAGCGGTAGCCGTTGTACCAGCGGCGGATCTCGTCACGGTCGAGCCCTTCCAACTCCGGGGCAAAAACGGCGTCGAGGTCGGCTTCGGTGTAGCCGCAGATGGCCGAATACTCCGCCGAGACGGTGATGTCGCGCAGGTTGTTCAGGCCCGAGAAGATCGAGACCTTGCTGAACTTGGAAACCCCGGTCAGGAACGCGAACTGGATGTGCGCGTCCTGATCCTTGATGACGGAGTACAGGTTGCGCAAGCCCTCGCGCATGGCGCGCGCCACCTCGGGGTCGGTCAGGTTGTCCAGGATGGGTTTGTCGTATTCATCGACCAAGACGACGGCGCGCTGGCCGTGGCGCTTGACGGCCTGTTGAATCAGGTGGCGAAAGCGCAGGTGGTTGTCAGCGGCTGCGAGTATGTCTAGCCCCAAGCGTTGGGCGTTGGCGTTGATCTCGTCGGCGATGTGGGCTTCCAACCCTTCGCGGCTGGCGAGCCGCCCCCCACCGAAGCTGATCCGAATGACGGGGTGCTTCTTGGACCAATCCCACTGGTCGTGGCAGGTCAGGCCACGAAAGAGCGGCTCGTTGCCGGCGAAGAGTTCCGCGAGTGTGTCCAGAAAGAGCGACTTGCCAAAGCGCCGCGGGCGGGAGAGGAAGTAGTGCGAGCCCGATTCGATCAGCCGAAGCGCATAGGCGGTTTTGTCGACGTAGTAGTAGCCCCCTTCGCGGATCTTGGCGAAGGTCTGGATGCCGATGGGCAGTGGGCGACGGGTCATGGGTGCGTACTTCGCTTCAGACGCGGATGATCGTGTCGCTGTAGCGTGACACCTGGGCATCGTGTGTCAGTAACCGCATCGGCTCGACGAGAGCTTGCGCGACCAGCAAGCGATCGAAGGGGTCTTGATGGTGTGGCGGCAGGGTTTCCACGGCGGCTGCGTGCTCGGCCTCGATGGGTAGTATGCGGTAGCCAGCTTCGAGAAAATAGCTCAACGCGTCCGCGCCAGAAATTGGCATATCGCCGCGACCCAGGGAGTGCTTGATGGCAATCTCCCAAACGGAGGCAGCGCTAACCCATACGGTGGCGCGTGGCGACAAGATGAGCTCCCGCGCTTTCTCAGACAGTCTGGGGCTGTCGATGAGGGCCCACAGTGCCACGTGCGTATCCAGTAGCAGGTTCATGCGGCGGCTGCGTCACCGGTCATCAGACGTGAAATTTCGTCGTTATGGGTATCGATGGAGTCAGGCACCTGGAAACAACCCTTAGCCACGCCGATGCGTCGGCTCGGCGACGTGCCATCGATGGGGACCAGCTTGGCGGCAGGGCGCCCGTTGCGGGCGATGATGATTTCGCGCTCGCGCCCGGTCTCGATGGCCTCGACCAGTCGAGACAGTGACGACTTTGCTTGGAGCATGTTGATCGCAGGCATGGGGCTGAGTGTCTTGGTCTGGCTTGGCCAATGCTAGCATCGGTGCCGACCGTTGTCATCCTGAGTAAAAGGTACGGTACCACTGCACGAATGCACGCACGCCTTCGCGCACGGGGGTTTGGGGGCGGTAGCCGGTCAGGCGCTGCAGTAGGCTGGCGTCGGCCCAAGTAGCGGGCACGTCGCCCAGCTGCATGGGCAGGTAGTGGCGGATGGCGGGGCGGCCGATTTCGGCCTCGATCGCATCGACGAAGTCGAGCAGCCGCACGGGCTGGCTGTTGCCGATGTTGACGACGCGCCATGGCGCCGCGGGGCTGAGCGTGTCGCCCTCGGTGGGCTGCCAGCCGTGCGCGGGCGTGCGGGCGTCGGGCGCGGGTGGGATGGCGTCGATGAGCAAGCGGATGGCGCGCACCAAGTCGTCGACGTAGGTGAAGTCGCGCTGCATGTCGCCGTGGTTGTAAATCTCGATCGGGGTGCCGTCCAAGATGCCCTTGGTGAATTTGAACAGCGCCATGTCGGGCCGGCCCCAGGGCCCGTAGACGGTGAAGAAGCGAAACACCGTGGTGGGCACACCGTGGATGTGGCTGTAGGCGTGGCTCATCGCCTCATTGGCCTTTTTGGTGGCGGCGTAGAGCGTGAGCGGGGTGTCGGCCTTGTCGCCTTCGGCAAACGGCATGTGGGTGTTGGCGCCGTAGACGCTGCTGGTGGAGGCCAGCAGCAAATGGCGCGGGCGGGCCTGCACGGCGGCCTGCAGCAGGTGGAAGGTGCCGACCAGGTTGGCGTCGATGTAGGCGGCGGGGTTTTCCAGGCTGTAGCGCACGCCAGCCTGCGCGGCCAAGTGCACGATGACGTCGGGCTGCGCGGCTTGCACGGCAGCCTGCAGCGCGGGCAGGTCTTCCAGCATGGCCTCGGTGGCGACGAAGGCCGGAAATTCGCGCAGCATGGCGTGGCGGCGTTGTTTCAACCGCACGTCGTAGTAGGGGGTCATGCCGTCGTAGCCGTGGACGGTATGGCCCTCGGCCAACAACAGCCGCGCCAGGTGAAAACCGATAAAGCCGGCGGTGCCGGTGATGAAAACTTTCATGCGTCGGCCCCGAACAAATCGCGCGTGTAAACCTTGTGCACCACGTCTGCCAGATCCGGGTGGAGGCGGTTGGCCAGGATGACGTCGGCTTGCGCTTTGAAGGCCGACAGGTCGCGCACGAGTGGCGAGTGAAAGAAGTGCTCGCCCTCGAGCATGGGCTCGTAGACGATCATGGGCACGCCTTTGGCCTTGATGCGCTTCATGACGCCCTGGATGGCCGAGGCGCGGAAATTGTCCGAGCCTTGCTTCATGACCAGGCGGTACACGCCCACCGTAGGGGCGCGTCCGTGGCGTGCGGGCTCGCCATCGGCGCAGAGCACCTGCAGGCGGCGCAGTACGTCGTCGGCGATGAAGTCTTTGCGCGTGGCGTTGGCCTGTACGATGGCGGCGATCAGGTTCTGCGGCACGTCGCGGTAGTTGGCCAGCAGCTGCTTGGTGTCTTTGGGCAGGCAGTAGCCGCCGTAGCCGAAGCTGGGGTTGTTGTAGCCGCGGCCCACGCGCGGGTCCAGGCACACGCCGTCGATGATCTGGCGCGTATCCAGCCCGTGGGCGGCGGCGTAGCTGTCGAGCTCGTTGAAAAACGCCACGCGCATGGCGAGATACGTGTTGGCAAAGAGCTTGATCGCCTCGGCCTCGGTGGGATCGGTGAGCAGCACCGGTACGTCGGCCTTGTGCGCGCCTTGGTGCAGCAGGTCGGCCACGAGCTGGCCGCGCGCACCGCGGTCGCCCACCACGATGCGGCTGGGGCGCAGGTTGTCGGCCAGCGCCTGGCCCTCGCGCAAAAATTCCGGCGAAAAGACGATGCGGTCGGTGCCGTGCTGTTGCCGCAGCCGCTGCGTAAAGCCCACCGGCACAGTGGATTTGATGACCAGGGTGCTGCTGGGGTGCGCGGCCAGCGCTTGGGCCACCACCGCTTCGACACTGCGGGTGTCGAAAGCGTTGGTGGCAGGGTCGTAGTCGGTGGGGGTGGCAATGAAGACCACGTCGGCGTCGGCCAGCGCTGCGGCCGCGTCGGTGCTCGCATGCAGGCGCAAATCGGGCCGCTGCAAAAACTCGTCGGCCAACGCGTCGGCCACGGGGCTTTGGCGTGCCTGCAGTTGGGCCACGCGCTGCGGGTTGATGTCCACCACGGTGACGGTGTGGTGCTGCGCCAGCAGCAGCGCGTTGGCCATGCCGACATAGCCCGCGCCGACGACGGCGATGTGGTGGGAGGGTAGGGACGGGTTCATACGGCGAGGGTATGCGGGGCAGAGGCGCTGCGCTGGCCGGCCGTGAAGGCCCAGGTGCTGGCGCACATGTCGTGCAAGCCGCGCTCGGCGCGCCAGCCCAGCACGCGCTGGGCTTTGGTGGGGTCGGCCCAGCACTCGGCCACGTCGCCTGGGCGGCGCGGAGCGATGCGGTAGGGCACCGACTGGCCCGTGGCTTGCTCGAAGGTGCGCACCATCTCCAGCACGCTGGTGCCGTGCCCGGTGCCGAGGTTGAACACGTCGCACGGGGTGGTGGTGCGCTGCAGGTGTTCGAGCGCGGCGCGGTGACCCTCGGCCAGGTCCATGACGTGCAGGTAGTCGCGGATGCCGGTGCCGTCGGGCGTGGGGTAGTCGTTGCCCCACACGTTGAGGTGGGGCAGTTGGCCTGCTGCCACGCGCGCGATGTAGGGCATGAGGTTGTTGGGGATGCCGTTGGGGTCCTCACCGAGCAGGCCCGACGCGTGCGCCCCCACTGGGTTGAAGTAGCGCAGGATGGCGATGCGCCACGTGGCGTCGCTGGCGGCCAGATCGTGCAGCATTTGCTCGATGTGCAGCTTGGTGCGGCCGTAGGGATTCGTGGCGCTGGTGGGGTGGGATTCGTCCAGCGGGAGGTACTGCGGCTGCCCGTAAACGGTGGCGCTGCTGGAAAAGACCAACGATCGCACGCCCTCGGCCGCCATCGCCTGCAGCAGGCTGACGGTGCCGGCGACGTTGTTGTGGTAGTAGGCCAGGGGCTGCGCCACCGATTCGCCCACCGCCTTGAGCCCAGCGAAATGCACCACGGCGTCGATGCGGTAGTGGCGCAGCGCCATGCGCACGCGGATGGTGTCGAGCACGTCACCCACCTCGGTCACCGGGCGCGTGCCGGTGGTGCGGGCGATGCGGTCGGCGACGTCGAGCTTGCTGTTGGAGAGGTTGTCGAGCAGCACGACGTGATGGCCGGCCTGCTGCAACACGGCGGCGGTGTGACTGCCAATGTAGCCCAGGCCGCCGGTGAGGAGAAGATTCATGTCTCGTCTTGGTCGTTCGACGGAAGGGGCTGGCGTCTTTCGCCCAGGCTACCGCAGATCGCGGTGCATTTCCTGTGCACGGCGACCCCCCCTTTTTTGGGCAGGATTGTAACCGCGCCTAACCCTTGCGCAGCGCACCCACCGGCACGGCCACCCGGACTTCGCGCTGCAGGTAGTCCAGCGCTCGCCTCTTGCCGGGGCTTGGTGTGGACCAGGTACCAATGCGTGGCCGAGGGGGTGGCCGGGGCGGAAGAAGACATGGCGACATTATCGCGACCCTGCCGCCTACAATCCTCGCCCATGTTCGTTCACCTGCGCCTGCACACCGAGTTTTCCATTGTCGATGGCACCACCCGGGTGGACGATGCGGTGGCGCGGGCGGCCGCCGATGGGCAGCCCGCGTTGGCGATCACGGACCTGAGCAACCTGTTTGGCGCGATCAAGTTCTACAAGGCGGCGCGCTCAGCGGGCGTCAAGCCGATTCTGGGCGCGGAGGTCTGGCTGGATGGGCTGGGGGTGGACGCGCGCGTGGCGGGCGGCGCGGGGCCGCAGCCGGTGGTGCCGCGCGTGCTGCTGCTGGTGCAAAACGCGCGCGGCTACCTGAACCTGTGCGAGCTGCTGTCGCGCGCGTGGACGCGCGGCGTGGTGCGCGAGCAGGCGCATGTGCAGTGGGCCTGGTTGCAGGAGCGGCACGAGGGGCTGATCGTGCTCGATGGTGCGGCTGCGGGCCCGGTGGGGCAGGCGCTGCTGGCGGGTGACGAGGCGCGGGCGGCCGACGTCGCGCTGCGGCTGGCGCAGGTGTTTGCGCACCGGTTTTATCTGGAGGTGCAGCGCGCCGGCCGCGCCGACGACGAGCGCCATGTGCAGGCGGCGGTGCCGCTGGCCGCGCGTCTGGGGCTGCCCGTGGTGGCCACGCACCCGATCCAGTTTCTGGCGCCAGACGATTACGAGGCGCACGAGGCGCGCGTGTGCATTGCCGAGGGCGAGATCTTGGCCAACCCGCGCCGGGTGCGGCGCTTCACGCGCGAGCAGTATTTTTTGTCGGCGGCCGAGATGGCACAGCGCTTTGCCGATCTGCCCGCGGCGCTGGCCAATACGGTGGAAATCGCGCGCCGCTGCAACCTGACGCTGACGCTGGGCAAGCCGCGCCTGCCGGACTTTCCGATTCCGGCGGTGGATGGGCGGCAAATGGACACGGAAGCCTACTTTCGCCACGTGTCACTGCACGGGCTGGAGCAGCGCCTGGCGCAGTTATACCCCGACGAAGCCGAGCGTGCTGCGCAGCGCCCGCGCTATGTGCAGCGGCTCGAATTCGAGCTCGACACCATCGTAAAAATGGGGTTTCCGGGCTATTTCTTGATCGTGTCCGACTTCATTCAGTGGGCCAAGACCCATGGCTGCCCCGTGGGGCCGGGGCGGGGGTCGGGGGCGGGGTCGCTGGTGGCGTATGCGCTGCAGATCACGGACCTGGATCCGCTGCGCTACAACCTGCTGTTCGAGCGCTTCCTGAATCCCGAGCGGGTGTCGATGCCGGACTTCGACATCGACTTCTGCCAAGAAAACCGCGATCGCGTCATCGAATACGTCAAAACCCGCTACGGGCGCGAGGCGGTGAGCCAGATCGCCACCTTTGGCACCATGGCGGCGCGCGCGGCGATCCGTGACGTGGGGCGGGTGCTGGATTTTGCCTACGGGTTTTGTGACGGCATTTCGAAGCTGGTGCCCAACAAACCGGGCATGAGTGTCACGCTGCAATACCCGCCCAACCCCAAGCCGGAGGGCGACAAAAACCACTACGCGCTGGAAATGGAGCCGCTGCTGGCCGAGCGCGTGCAAAAAGAAGAGGAGGTGCGCCAGTTGATCGAACTGGCGCAAAAGCTGGAGGGCCTTACGCGCAACGTGGGCATGCACGCCGGGGGCGTGTTGATTGCCCCGGGCAAATTGACCGATTTTTGTCCGCTATACCAACAGCCCGGCAGCGACGCGGCGGTCAGCCAATTCGACAAGGACGACGTGGAGGCCGTCGGTCTGGTCAAGTTCGACTTTCTGGGTCTGGCGACGCTGACCATTTTGGAGTTGGCCAAGGCATTCATCGTGGCGCGACACCCTAGCCAGCGGGATTTTGCGTTCGAGCGCATTCCGCTCGATGATGCTGAGACATACCGGCTATTCCAGGAAGGGCGCACGGAGGCGGTGTTCCAGTTCGAATCCCGCGGCATGCAGGCGATGCTGCGCGAGGCCAAGCCGACGCGGCTGGAGGACTTGATCGCGCTCAACGCACTGTACCGTCCCGGGCCAATGGACCTGATTCCGAGCTTCGTGGCGCGCAAGCACGGGCGCGAGCCGGTGGAATATCCGCACCCGTTGGTGGAGCCGGTGCTGGCCGAGACCTACGGCATCATGGTCTACCAAGAGCAGGTGATGCAGGTGGCGCAGGTGTTGGGAGGCTACACACTGGGCGGTGCCGACCTTCTGCGCCGGGCCATGGGCAAAAAGAAACCCGAGGAAATGGCCAAACACCGCGAAATCTTTCGCGAGGGCGCGGCCAAAAAAGGCATCGATCAGACCAAGGCGGACGAAATCTTCGATTTGATGGAGAAGTTCGCCGGCTACGGGTTCAACAAATCGCACGCGGCGGCGTATTCCCTGTTGGCGTACCACACGGCGTGGCTCAAGGTGCATTACACCGCGGAGTTTTTTTGCGCCAACATGACGATCGAAATCGACGACACCGACAAATTGAAGGTGCTCGTCGACGATGCGCGCACGTTCGGGATCCGGTTCGCGCCGCCCGACATCAACGAGGGCACATACCGCTTCGAGCCCATCGACGACCACACCATCCGCTACGGCTTGGGCGCGGTCAAGGGCACGGGGCAGCAGGCGATCGAGGCCATCGTGGCGGCGCGCCAGGGCCACGGCGTCGGGCCGCGCGGCGCGGTCGAAGGCCCGTTTGCCAGCTTGTTCGACTTGTGCAGCCGGGTCGATCGCAGCCGTG
>NZ_CALIND010000194.1:0-20799 GCF_938045175.1 uncultured Tepidimonas sp. | reverse complement strand
GGTCCAGCACCACCATGCGCACTTGGCGGCTGTCATGGCCGAGCACGGGATCGAGGCGCCCGCGCTGGGGCTCGCCCTCGACGGCGTAGGTCTCGGTACGGATGGCGCGGCCTGGGGGGGGGAGCTGCTCTGGACCGACGGGGCGACCTTCGAGCGCCTGGGCCACCTGCAGCCGCTGGCGCTGCCGGGGGGTGATCGCGCGGCGCGCGAGCCCTGGCGCATGGCCGCCAGCGTCTTGCACGCGCTAGGGCGTGGCGATGAAATCGTGCCGCGCTTCGTTCACGGCGTCGGCGCCGGGGTGGCCGCGGGTGTGCAGCAGCTGCTGCAGCGGGGGCTGAACTGTCCCACCACCAGCAGCGCCGGGCGCTGGTTCGACGCTGCCGCGGCAGCGCTGGGGCTGTGCCTGCGACAAACCGACGAGGCCCAGGCGGCGGTGGCACTGGAGCGTGTGGCGGCCGCAGCGCTGGCGCAATGGCCCCAGGCAGTGCCTTTGCCGGGGGCGGTCGTTCACCCGGACGGGTGTGTCGACCTGCGCACGGTCGTCGCCCCATTATTCGACATCCGCGATCCGCGGGACGTCGGTGTGGCCGCGGCGGGCTTTCATCTGGCGCTGGCCGATGCGCTGTGCGACGCGCTGCTGGCGGCGGCGCGGGTGCGCGGCGTGCGCCATGCGCTGCTCGGGGGCGGCTGCTTTTTCAACCGAATCCTGCGCGAGCGCTGCGTGCAGCGGCTGCAAGCGGCAGGGATGGACGTATTTCTGCCGGGCGCCATGGGGTGCGGGGATGCCGGTTTGGCCATCGGCCAGGCGTGGGTGGCCGCGCACCGGCTTGCCCTGCCCCGCCCTCGCAATGTGACCAAGGAGTTCATCGCATGTGTCTAGCCATACCCGCGCGCGTGGTCGAAAAACTCGACGGCGAACAGGCCGCGGTCGACCTGGGCGGCATACGCAAGACCATCTCGACGGCGCTGGTGCCCGAGGCGCAGGTCGGCGACTATGTCATCGTGCACGTCGGCTATGCGTTGGGTCTGCTCGACCCAGAGGAGGCTCGCCAGACGCTGGCGATGTTTGCCCAGTGGCAGGCCATGGGCGATGCGCAGGGGGCGCCATGAAGTACGTGGATGAATTCCGTGACGGCCAGCTCGCGCGGCGCATCGCCGCCGCGATCCACGATGAGGTCGGCGAGCGGCACTACCATTTCATGGAGTTTTGCGGCGGACACACCCATGCGATCAGCCGCTACGGGGTGCAGGACCTGCTGCCGCCCAACGTGCACATGGTGCACGGGCCCGGTTGTCCGGTGTGTGTGCTGCCGATCGGCCGCATCGACCAAGCCATCCGGCTGGCGCTGGAGCGCGGTGCGATCGTCTGCGCGTATGGCGACACCCTGCGCGTGCCGGCCAGTGACGGGCTGTCGCTCGCCAAGGCCAAGGCGCGCGGTGGTGACATCCGCATGGTGTATTCGGCCGCCGATGCGCTGGCCGTGGCGCGCGCGCACCCCGAGCGCGAAGTGGTTTTTTTCGCCATCGGTTTCGAGACCACCACCCCGCCGACGGCGTTGGTGATCCTGGAGGCACAGCGCGAGGGTCTGCCAAACTTCAGCGTGCTGTGTTGTCATGTGCTCACGCCAGCGGCCATCACGCACATCCTGCAGTCGCCCGAGGTACGCGAATTCGGCACCGTCCCGCTCGACGGCTTCATCGGACCCGCGCACGTGAGCATCGTCATCGGCACCGAGCCGTATGAGCATTTCAGCGAGGAATACCGCAAGCCTGTCGTGATCGCCGGATTCGAGCCACTGGACGTGATGCAGGCCATCCTGATGTTGGTGCGGCAGGTCAATGAGGGTCGCGCGCAGGTGGAAAACGAGTTCACGCGCGCCGTCACGCGCGAGGGCAACCAGCGTGCACAGGGGATCGTGTCGCAGGTGTTCGAGCTGCGAGCGCAGTTCGAGTGGCGCGGTCTGGGCACGGTGCCCTACAGCGCGCTGCAGATTCGCGAGCGCTTTGCGGCCTTCGACGCGGAGCGGCGGTTCGGCTTGACATACCGACCCGTGCCCGACAACAAGGCGTGCGAATGCGGAGCCATTCTGCGCGGGGTCAAGCGGCCGACGGATTGCAAAATCTTTGGCACCGTTTGCACACCGGAACACCCGGTCGGCTCGTGCATGGTGTCGAGCGAGGGCGCGTGCGCGGCGCACTACACGTATGGGCGCTTCCGGGACATCCCGATCGTGCATGCCGGCGCTGGTGTCGAGGAGAACGTTTCGTGACGGCGAATCTCCCCCTTTCCACAGCACCCGTGGCGCTCGATGCGCCGGCGGCCGACCCGACCCGAGCGTACAGCCGACCGCTGTCGATCCGCCACGGACGCATCGACGCCGCCCACGGCGCTGGCGGCAAGGCGGCCATGCAGTTGATCGAAGAGCTGTTTCTGGCCGCTTTCGACAACGAAGCGCTGCGCCAGGGCGACGATGGCGCGGTGTTGGCGTTGCCCGCTTTCGACCCCACACAGGGGCGGCTGGTCATGGCCACCGACGGGCACGTGATTTCGCCGCTGTTCTTCCCCGGTGGCGACATTGGCAGCCTGGCGGTGAACGGCACCCTCAACGACGTGGCCATGATGGGCGCGCAGCCGCTGTACCTGAGCGCGAGCTTCATTCTGGAGGAGGGCTTGGCGCTGGCGGACCTGCAACGCATCGTGTACAGCATGGGGGCGGCGGCGCGCGCGGCAGGGGTGCCCATCGTCACGGGCGACACCAAGGTGGTCGAGCGCGGCAAGGGTGACGGCGTCTTTATCAGCACCACGGGCGTGGGGGTGCTTGCCCCCGGCGTACACATCAGCGGGCGCAACGCGCGTGCGGGCGACGCGATCCTGCTGTCGGGCAGCATCGGTGACCATGGCGTAGCCGTACTGTCGCAGCGTGCCGGCCTGCAGTTCGAGACCACCATCGAGAGCGACAGCGCTGCCCTGCACACGTTGGTGGCGGCGATGCTGGCGGCGGCGCCAGGGGGTGTGCACGTGTTGCGGGATCCGACTCGTGGGGGCTTGGCCACCACGCTCAACGAGATCGCGCGCCAGTCCGGTGTGGGCATGGTGCTCCAAGAGGCCGCGATCCCGGTCAAGCCGCAGGTCGAAGCCGCCTGCGAGCTGCTCGGGCTGGATCCGCTGTACGTTGCCAACGAGGGCAAGCTCGTGGCCCTGGTGGCGCCGGAGGTGGCCGAGCGTGTGCTGCAAGCCATGCGTGCGCATCCGCTCGGACGCGACGCCGCCTGCATCGGCCAGGTGATCGCCGATCCCCACCACTTCGTGCAGATGGCTACCCGCTTCGGCGGCCGCCGTGTGGTCGATTGGCTCAGCGGTGAGCCGTTGCCGCGTATTTGTTGAAGGGCAAAGCAACGGTTGGTTCGTCATGGCGCTGCGTATTTTGTTGCTGTGCCACGGCTTCAACAGCCTGAGCCAGCGGCTGTATGCCGAGCTGCGCGCGCGCGGCCATACCGTGAGCGTCGAGCTCGATATCGCCGACCGAGTGACCGAAGAGGCGGTGTCCCTGTTTGCGCCCGACCTGGTGCTGGCGCCGTTTTTGAAGCGGCGTATTCCCGATACCGTCTGGCAACGCGTGCCGTGTTTCGTGGTCCATCCGGGGCCACCCGGAGACCGCGGGCCGAGCGCATTGGACTGGGCGGTGCGGGAACGGCTCTCCCACTGGGGGGTCACCGTGTTACAGGCGAACGGAGAATTCGATGCAGGCCCGGTGTGGGCCCATGCCGATTTCGCCACGCGAGCGGCCACCAAGAGCAGCCTCTACCGGCGCGAAGTGACCGAGGCGGCGCTGCAGGCGACGTTGGCTATGTTGGCCCGATTCGAGTCTGGCGTGCGCACGCCGCCCGCAGGGCCGTCCCCCACGATGCGTTGGCAGCCAGCGATGCGGCAAGCCGACCGTGCCACCGACTGGGAGTGCGACGACACCGCGACCGTGATGGCCCGCTTGCGCTGCGCTGACGGGCAGCCCGGGGTTCTCGACGCCCTCTGGGGGCAACCTTGCTATCTGTATGACGCGCACGAGGCCAGTGCCGCCACCATGGCGGCGTTTACCAATCATCGGCCCGGGCGCGTGTTGGCAGTGCGCGACGGCGCGCTGTTGCGGCGCACGGTCGATGGCGGTGTCTGGATTGGGCACGTGCGTTTGGCCGATCCGCCCGGCACCGCGGCGGGACTCGGGCATGTCAAGCAGGTGGCGGCGGACGTATTTGCCGAGCAGGTGCATGCCCTTGCGCACTCCCCCGCGCCGCTGACGCGACCCGACGACGAGTGGGGTGAATTGCGCTACCGGGAACATGGCCCCGAGGACGCCCGAGTGGGTTGCCTGTCGTTCGACTTCTACAATGGAGCAATGACCACCGTGCGCTGCGAGCGCTTGCTCCGGGCGTTGCAATGGGTGCGCCAACGGCCGCTGCGGGTGCTGCTGTTGTTGGGCGGTGAAGATTTTTTCAGCAACGGCATCGATCTCAACGCCATCGAGGCGGCGGCGCAGTGTCCCGGAGACAGTGCGGCCGATGCGTCATGGCGCAACATCCAGGCCATCGATGACGTGGCGCTGGCCATTTTGCAGATGACCGACCGCGTCACGGTCAGCGTGATGCGTGGCAATGCAGGGGCGGGAGGTGTCTTTTTGGCGCTGGCGGCCGATCTCGTGTGGGCCCACGAGGCCGTGGTGCTCAACCCACACTACAAGAACATGGGCAATCTGTATGGATCGGAGTATTGGACCTACGCGCTACCGCGTCGCTTGGGGGATGATGGCGCGCGTGCCCTCATGGCGACTCGGCTGCCGATGCGGGCCCGTGATGCCTGGCAGATGGGGTTGATCGATGCCTGCGTTGAGGGGCCGCGGCATGTGCTGGAATCCGAGGTGTTGGCACGAGCGTTGGCGCTGGCGGCCGCCGCGGATCACGTCGAGCGCATAGCGGCGAAACAACGGCAGCGGCAGGCCGACGAGGCGATTCGACCGCTATCGTGGTACCGTGAACAAGAGCTGCAGCGCATGCATCGCAACTTTTATGGATTCGATCCCAGCTACCACGTGGCCAGGCACCATTTCGTGCACAAGTTACCTCCCGCATGGACGCCGCGCCATCTGGCCATACACCGCTGACCGATCGTCATGTCTCGTCCCCTAGCGCAGCCTGCGATGCCTACGGTTTTGATCGTGGATGACGAGCAGCGTTCGCAGGAAGCGCTGCGTCGCACGCTTGAGGATGACTTCACCGTCATCACCGCCAGCAGTGCGGACGATGCCCGCTGCCTCTTGGAAGAGCACCCAGTCCACGTCATTCTGTGTGATCAGCGCATGCCGGGACAGACCGGTGTGCAGTTTCTGCGCGAGGTACGCGAGCGCTGGCCCGACGTCGTGCGCATCATCATTTCGGGATATGCCGACAGCGAGGAAATCATCGCTGGCGTCAACGAGGCGGGCATTCACCGCTACATCCTCAAGCCTTGGTTGCCGGATCATTTGCTGGAGTCGGTGCGCAGTGCGGTCGAGGCACTGGCGCTGCAGCAGCAGACCGCGCGCCTGGACTTGGAGCTGCGCACCAGTACACGTGCGCTGCGGCAGCGCATAGCGACACAGCTGTCGCTGGTGCAGCAGCAGTTTGGTTTCGATCGCCTCGTGCGCATGCCAGGCAGCCCCCTCGATGGCGTGTGCGCCATGGCCGAACGTGTCGCGCGCTACGACATCTCGGTGTTGTTGCAGGGCGAATCCGGGACGGGTAAAGAGTTACTGGCGCGTGCCATCCACTACGCGAGCCCGCGTTGTGCAGGGCCTTTCGTGGTCGAAAACTGTGCCGCCATTCCGGATACCTTGCTCGAGTCGGAACTGTTCGGTCACAAGCGCGGGGCTTTTACGGGGGCCTTCGAGGACCACGTCGGCCTGTTCCAGCGCGCCAACGGTGGCACGATATTTCTCGACGAGATCGGCGAAACGTCGCCGGCTTTTCAGGTCAAGTTGCTGCGCGTCTTGCAGGAAGGGGAGGTGCGCCCGGTGGGCGCGGCACGACCGGTACCGGTCGATGTGCGCATCATTGCGGCCACGCACCGCGACCTGGAGCAAAGGGTGCGCGAGGGATTGTTTCGCGAGGACTTGTATTACCGCATCGCTGCCGTCACGCTTACTTTACCCCCGTTGCGCGAGCGCGTGGGAGACATTCCGGCCATCGCGCGCCAGATCGTGCAGGACGTGGCCGCCGAGTTGGGTCATCCCGGTGTGCAGCTCTCCGACGAGGCGCTGGCGTGTCTGCTTGCTTACCCCTGGCCGGGCAACATCCGCGAGTTGCGCAACGAGTTGGCGCGCGCGATGACGCTGCATGACGGCGCGGTATTGTCCTCGGATGTGTTTTCGCTTCGCGTGCGTCAGGGGCGGGGGAGTGGTGCCGGTGGGCGCGGCTGGATCACCGAGCCCGGCAGTGGTACCCTTAGCGAGCGGCTCGAGGTGGTCGAAGCCATGATCTTGCGAGACGCTTTGCTGCGGCATCGCTGGAACAAGACCCGTACGGCTGCCGAGCTGGGACTGTCGAGGGTCGGTTTGCGCGCCAAGATGCGCCGCTTTGGGTTGGATCACCCATGAAGGCCGAGCCTGGTGCATCGTGTCTCGGCACGCCGGATGAGCTGAGGAGAGTTGCCCATGAACGTGTTGTGGCTGCAATCTGGCGGCTGTGGGGGATGCAGCATGTCGCTGTTGTGCGCGAATACGGCCGATTTCGATGGACAGTTGCGCGCCGCGGGCATCGATCTGTTGTGGCACCCCTCGCTGTCGTTGGCCAGTGGTGAGGAGGTCCGTGCGCTGCTGCAATCGGTGCTCGACGGTGCGACACCACTCGATGCACTTTGTGTAGAAGGCGCCCTGCTGCGCGGTCCAAACGGCACCGGCCGCTTTCACGTGCTCGCCGGCACTGGGCGACCAATGATCGATTGGGTGCGCGAGCTCGCGACGCGGGCGTCTTATGTATTGGCCATCGGCAGCTGTGCCGCCTGGGGTGGCGTCACCGCTGGTGGGCCCAACCCCACCGACGCCTGTGGCCTGCAGTACGACGACGAGATCCCCGGTGGTTTGCTGGGTGCGGAGTTTCGATCCAGCAGTGGACTGCCGGTGATCAATGTTGCGGGTTGTCCCACGCATCCCGGTTGGGTGATCGACACCTTGATGGCCCTGGCCGCGTCCGAAATCGCGGCGCAAGACCTCGATGCCTACGCGCGCCCGCGGTTTTACGCCGATCATTTGGTGCACCACGGTTGCACACGCAACGAGTACTACGAGTTCAAAGCCAGTGCCGTCAAACCATCGGACCTGGGCTGCCTGATGGAGCACCTTGGCTGCAAGGGTACACAGGTCCACGCCGACTGCAACACCCGGCTCTGGAATGGCGAGGGTAGCTGCACTCGTGCCGGTTACGCCTGCGTGGCTTGCACCGAGCCGGGTTTTCAAGAGCCTGGCCATCCCTTCCATCAAACACCCAAGATCGCCGGCATTCCGGTTGGCCTGCCCACGGACATGCCCAAGGCGTGGTTCGTCGCGCTGGCCTCGCTGTCCAAGAGTGCAACGCCCAAGCGCGTTCGGGTCAACGCCGTGGCCGATCACTTGGTCGAGAAACCTGCCATCCGGCGGACCCGGCTCACATGACATCGCGCCTGTTGGTCGGCCCCTTCAATCGTGTCGAGGGGGATTTGGAGGTGGCGCTGCAAATCAGCGATGGGCGTGTGCAGGACGCACGCGTCAACGCGCCGATGTTCCGAGGGTTCGAGCAGATCCTGCGCGGCAAGGTGCCACAGGACGCCTTGGTATTCGTGCCCCGCATCTGTGGGATCTGCTCGGTATCCCAGTCGGTGGCGGCAGCGCACGCCTTGGCCGAACTGGCCGGCGTGGCGATGCCCCCCAACGGTCGACACACCATCAATCTGATGTTGGCGACCGAAAACCTGGCCGACCACCTCACGCACTTCTACCGGTTTTTCATGCCGGATTTCACGCGCCCCGTGTATGCTGACAGACCCTGGCACGCAGAGGCAGTGCGGCGCTTTGCGCCCGATGGGGGGCAACAGATTCGCGCGGCGACGGCAGCGCGCCAGCGTTGGCTGACTATTTTGGGCACGCTCGGTGGTCGGTGGCCGCATACACACAGTGTTCAGCCTGGTGGATCGACGCGCGCGATCGACAACGCGGAGCGACTCCGCCTGCTGGCCACGGTACGCGAATTTCGTTTTTTCGTGGAGCGGGAGTGGATTGGCGACTCACTGGACGCCTTCATCCACCTGGACAGCGAAGCCGCGCTTTGGTCTTGGCATGCGCGGGCGCCCCTCGGGGGGGATCTGCGGTTTTTTCTGACACTGGCGAGCGAGTTGGGTTTGCAGAACCTGGGGCCGGGCCCCGGTCGTTACCTGAGTTTCGGCGCCTACCCGCAGCCCGATGGTTCGTTCGCGTTACCTCGCGGTGTATGGCGCCAAGCGCAACACCGGCTCGACACCGTCGATGTCGGCTCGATTTCGGAGGACGCCACCTGTGCCTGGCTCGAGCATGGGAATGGCGCCCTGCATCCGTGGCAGGGTCGTACCGAGCCGGACGCGGACAAAGCCGGCGCGTATACCTGGAACAAGGCCCCTCGGCTGGCTGGAGAGGTGGTGGAGACCGGTGCCATTGCCCGGCAGGTCGTCGACGGTCACCCGTTGCTGCGTGATGCACTGGCTCGCCACGGCGGCACGGTATTCACCCGGGTCTTGGCGCGCGTGCTGGAGCTGGCGCGGGTGATTGGGTGGATGGAGGCTTGGTTGCACGCGTTGCGCCCGGGGCAGCCGTATTGCGTGCCAGCCAATCTGCCCGCGGAGGGTCGCGCGGCCGGATTGTCCGAAGCCGCGCGCGGCGCTTTGGGTCACTGGCTGGTGGTGCGTGACGGCAGGATTGCCAACTATCAGATCGTCGCACCGACGAGCTGGAATTTTTCGCCTCGCGACGCGCAGGGAACGCCTGGCGCGCTCGAGCAGGCGCTGGTCGGGGCACCCGTCGTGCCGGGCGAGACGACGCCGGTGGCGGTTCAGCACATCGTGCGCTCGTTCGATCCCTGCATGGTCTGTACCGTCCATTAGAAGACGAGAGAGGGTCGAATCGTGAGTAGAGATCGCTCCCGCATCGAGGCGCCTGCCGCGACGCTCGACGGCGTGGACGAGTCGACCTGGCTGGATGTGATCCAGAAAATGGACGAGGTCTACACCCGTCTGATCGCCGACGAGGTCGAGCTGGAGAAAAAGAACGCCGAACTGGAACAGTCGCAGCAGTTCATCCTGAGCGTGCTCGGTGCCATGTCGGACGTGTTGATCGTCTGCGACGGGCAGGGGCGTATCGAGCAGGTCAATGCCGCGCTGTGCCAACTGGTGGGTAGGTCCGAAGAGAGTCTGTGCGGTGTGCGGTTCGTGGAGCTGCTGGCTGACGACGGCAGCGCCGCCATGGCTCGCGCTGCCATGGCCCAGGTCGATGGCGTGAATGCCCGACAAGGGATCGAGCTGCAGTTGTTGGATCGGACAGGGCAAGCGGTTCCCGTAGATGCGAGTTGTGCGCCGCGTCTTGGGGGCAACGGAAAACGACTGGGCACGGTCTGGGTGGGCCGGCCAATGGCCGAGCTCAAGCGTGCCTACCATGAGCTGCGCTCTGCACACGAAGCTCTCAAGCGCACCCAGCAACAGCTGCTGCACTCCGAGAAAATGGCGTCACTGGGGCAACTCGTGGCCGGGGTGGCGCACGAGCTCAACAATCCCATCAGCTTCGTGCTTGGCAATGTGCACGCGCTGCGCAAGTACTGCGAGCGGCTGCAGGTGTATCTACAAGCCCTGCAAGACCGGGTGCAGGACGACGAGATCGATGTCCTGCGCCGGCGGCTGCGTGTGGAGCATCTGTTGTCGGATTTGCCTTCGTTGATCGAGGGTACGCTGGAGGGTGCGCAGCGTACCGCCGATATCGTGCAAGGTCTCAAGCGCTTCTCGGCCATGGATTCCGAGGAGCGCCGGCCCGTCGATCTGGTGCCGGTCATCGAGCGCGCCATTCATTGGGTGCAAAAAGGGCGGCCTTCACCCGTGCAAGTCCACTGGGCTCCTCAGTGTGGTTGCACGGTGTTGGGTAGCGCGGGGCAGCTGCAGCAGGTGATGATGAACCTGCTGCAAAACGCGTTCGACGCGGTGGCGGGTGTGCCTCAGCCGACCGTGTGGGTCGAGCTGCGAAGCATCGACGATGGGCCGCCACGGGTGCAGGTGACCGTCCGCGACAACGGTCCAGGCATCGCCGCGGAGCATCTACTGCGCATCTTCGACCCATTCTTCACCACCAAACCGATCGGCAAGGGCACTGGCCTGGGGTTGTCGATCAGCTACGGCATCGTCGAGCAGCACGGCGGGCGACTGAGCGCGGCGAATGCCGAGGGAGGCGGCGCTCTCTTCGTGCTCGAGTTGCCGTGCGCTCGCACCTGAAGGGATAGGGGTTGCGTCGGCGGGGTTTTTGGTCCTGCTACCCCCGCTGCCGCAGTTGCAGGCAGAATCGTGCCCCGTTTTCAGCCACATTGACGAGGAGTGAGAGCCATCATGTTCCAATGGACCCCCAAATCCGACGCGGCGCTGGCCGCCGGCGGCGTCATCGGCCCCGACGAGCGGCTGCCTTGGCCGCAGACGGCGATGCTGGGCGTGCAGCACCTGATTGCGATGTTCGGCGCCACGGTGCTCGCGCCCATTCTGATGGGGTTCGACCCCAACGTCGCCGTGCTCATGAGTGGCATTGGCACGCTGCTGTTCTTCCTGTTCACCGGCGGCAAGGTGCCCAGCTACCTTGGGTCGAGCTTTGCCTTCATCGGCGTGGTGATCGCGGCCACCGGTTACGCCGGGCCGGGGCCCAATGCCAACATCGGCGTGGCGCTGGGCGGCATCATTGCCTGCGGGCTGCTGTACTTCATCATCGGTGCCATCGTGCAGGCGGTGGGCACGGGCTGGATCGAGCGCTTGATGCCCCCCGTCGTCACGGGCGCGGTGGTGGCCGTGATCGGGCTCAACCTCGCGCACATTCCGGTCAAGAACATGGCTCCCACGCCGTTCGATGCCTGGATGCAGGCTGTCACTTTCGTTTGCGTCGGGCTGGTCGCGGTGTTCACGCGCGGCATGGTGCAGCGCTTGCTCATCCTCATGGGCCTGATCGTGGCCAGTGTGGTGTACGCGGTGTTGGCCAACGGCTTGGGGTTGGGCAAGCCGCTCGATCTGTCGGGGGTGGCCAACGCGCCGTGGTTTGGGCTGCCCCAGTTCAGCACGCCGGTGTTCAGCGCCCACGCCATGCTGCTGATCGCGCCGGTGGCGGTCATCTTGGTGGCCGAAAACCTGGGCCACATCAAGGCGGTGACGGCGATGACCGGCAAGAATCTGGACGTCTACATGGGCCGTGCCTTCATGGGCGACGGCGTGGCCACCATGGTGGCGGGCAGTGTCGGGGGCACGGGCGTGACGACCTACGCCGAAAACATCGGTGTCATGGCGGCGACCAAGATCTATTCGACCGCGATCTTCGTGGTCGCGGGCCTGATGGCCATTCTGTTGGGCTTCAGCCCCAAGTTCGGCGCGCTCATCCAGGCCATCCCGCTGGCGGTTATGGGCGGGGTGTCGATCGTGGTGTTCGGCCTGATCGCAGTCGCGGGCGCCAAGATCTGGGTGGACAACCGGGTGGACTTCTCCGACAACAAGAACCTGTTGGTCGCGGCCATCACGCTGGTGCTGGGCACGGGTGACTTCACGCTGAAGTTTGGCGACTTTGCCTTGGGCGGCATCGGCACCGCGACGTTTGGTGCCATCGGGCTGTACGCGCTGCTCAACCGCCGGCGTTCGGCGTGACGCCACGTGGCGCGCCGGGCCTGGGCGTGGCGTGCCTGCGGGGTGTGCCGCCGTTCGTCGGGAGCGCGCGCGTTGGCGAGGCGGCGGGACTACACTGCCGCCATGGACGTGATCTCGACCACGCTGTCGGGCCTGCGCGCCGCCCAGGTGCGGCTGGACAGTGCAGCCCACAACATCGCCAATGCCCAGACCGAGGGCTTTCGGCGCCAGCAGGTGCGCGCCAGCGCTGATCTCGCAGGCGGCGTGCGCACGCAAATCGACCGGCTGCCCACGCCCGGCGCAGATCTGGCCGCCGACCTGGTGGCGCAAAAGCAGGCCGCCAACGCGTTTGCCGCCAACTTGCAGGTCTTCAAGGCCGCCGATCAGGCCTTGGGTCGGCTGCTCGATGCCCGCTCGTAGCAGGGACGCTCGATCGTCGGCGCCGCAATAAAAACACCGGGCTCGCCGGTGTTTGTAATTGCGGCCCTTTGACGGCGCGTGCTCGTGATGCCAATGGTGTCTCCACCCTGACGTGGATGGTCTGCTTGCCGTCCTCTGGCACGGTGGGGCTGTCTCCTCGGCCCTCTTGGAGCCGCCGTTGCCGCGAGCGCGGCGCGCGACGACCGAATATGCCCATTCTAGAGGCGCACTGGGCCGCACGGGCATGGGACTAACCCGAACCCCACCGGTCCGCGGCGCTCATTGGCCGGCCAGGATCCAGCGCGCGGCCTTCTCCGCGATCATGAGGGTTGGGCTGTTGGTGTTGCCGCTGGTGATGGTGGGCATGATGCCCGCATCCACCACGCGTAAGCCAGCGATGCGTCCCCCACGCCCGTCGCGCACGCGCAGGTGCGGGTCCGTCACGGCCATGGGGTCGCCGTCGCGGCCCATGGCCGTGGTGCCGACGGGGTGGAAGATGGTGGTGGCGATGTCGCCCGCCAGTTTGGCCAGGTCCTCGTCGCGCTGGTACTGCACGCCAGGTTTGTATTCCTGGGGCTGGTACGGTGCCAGCGCCGGTTGCGCGACGACGCGCCGCGTCAGGCGCAGGCTCTCGACCGCCACCTGTCGGTCTTCGTCGGTGGACAGGTAGTGCGGCGCGATGGCCGGGGCCTCTTGAAAGTGCGGGCTGCGGATGCGTACCGTGCCGCGGCTGGTGGGATTGAGGTTGCACACGCTGGCCGTGAACGCGGGGAAAGAGTGCAGCGGCTCGCCGAACGCATCGAGGCTCAAGGGTTGCACGTGATACTCGATATTGGGCCAGGGCCGATCCGGCGCGCTGCGTGTGAAGGCGCCGAGCTGGCTGGGGGCCATGCTCATCGGCCCGCTGCGCGTGAGCAGGTATTGCAGGCCGATGCGCGCCTTTCCCCACAGGCTGTGCGCCAGGGTGTTGAGCGTGGGCACGCCGTGCACCTTGAATACGGCGCGGATCTGCAAATGGTCTTGCAGGTTGGCGCCCACCCCCGGCAGGTCGGCCAGCACGTCGATACCCAGCGGCTGCAGAACGGAGGCGGGCCCGATACCCGACAGCTGCAGGATTTGCGGACTGCCGATGGCGCCGGCGCTGAGCACCACCTCGCGCGCAGCGTGGGCGGTCACCGTCCCATCGCGGGTCCAGACCTCGACGCCGCGGCAGCGCAGCGCGCCATCCGCGCCTCGCTCGAAGAGCAGCCGTTTGACTTGCGCCTGCGTCCAAAGGGTGAAGTTGGGGCGGCGCTCACACGCCGGGCGCAAAAACGCCTTGGCCGCGTTCCAGCGCCAGCCGCGCTTTTGGTTGACCTCGAAGTAGCCCACCCCTTCGTTGTCGCCGCGGTTGAAGTCGTCGGTGGCGGGAATGCCCGCTTGCTGCGCCGCGCGGGCAAAGGCGTCCAGGATGTCCCAGCGCAGGCGTTGTTTTTCGACCCGCCACTCGCCGGTGCTGCCGGTGCGGCGATGGCCATGCAGCGCGGCGAACGCAGGGTCGGTATCGGCGTCCAGTCGGTAATGATCCTCGTGCGCCTTGAAGTCGGGCAGGCAGCGCGCCCAGCTCCAGTCGTCGTCGCCCGTCAGGCGTGCCCACTGGTCATAGTCGCGCGCTTGCCCGCGCATGTAGATCATGCCGTTGATGCTGGAGCAGCCCCCCAGCACCTTGCCGCGCGGGTAGCGCAGCCGCCGACCGTTGAGGCCGGCGTCGGCTTCGGTTTGGTACAACCAGTCGGTGCGCGGGTTGCCGATGCAGTACAAGTAACCCACCGGGATGTGCACCCATGGGTAGTTGTCGCGCCCGCCGGCTTCGATCAGCAACACCCGGTGCTGGGGATGAGCCGACAGGCGGTTGGCCAGCAGGCAACCCGCGGTGCCTGCCCCGACGACGATGAAGTCGAACGTGTTCACTGCGCGGTCGGCATGGCGAATTCGGCGCCCTTGGGCGTGCTCTCGGGCCAGCGCTGCATCACGCTCTTTTGCGCGGTATAGAAGCGCACGCCTTCCTCGCCATAGGCGTGCAGGTCGCCAAAGAGGCTCTTTTTCCAGCCGCCGAAGCCGTGCCACGCCATCGGCACAGGGATCGGCACGTTGATGCCGACCATGCCCACACGCACGCGCCGGGCAAACTCGCGCGCGATGTGGCCGTCGCGCGTGAAGCACGCCGTGCCATTGCCGTATGGATGGTCGTTGACGAGCTGCAGCGCGGCCGCGAAGTCCGGCACGCGCACGCACGACAGTACCGGCCCGAAGATTTCCTCGCGGTAGATCGACATCGACGGCGTGACATGATCGAACAGCGTGCCACCCAACCAAAATCCATGCTCGCACCCCGGCCCCGCGCGCCGCGCGTCGAAGTCGCGGCCGTCCACCCGTAACAGCGCTCCCTCGCGCACGCCGGCCTCGATGTAGCCGGTGATGCGCTGGCGTGCGCTGTCGGTCACGATCGGGCCCATCTCCGCCTGGGGATTCATGCCGTCGAGGACCTGCAGTGCGCGCGTGCGCTCGACCAGCCGCGGCATGATGCGCTCGGCCACGTCGCCCACCAGCACGGCCACGCTGATGGCCATGCAACGCTCGCCGGCCGAACCGAACGCGGCGCCGATCAGCGCGTCGACTGCCTGGTCCAGATCCGCATCGGGCATGACCACCATGTGGTTTTTGGCCCCGCCCAGCGCCTGCACCCGTTTGCCGTGGCGCGCGCCCGTCTCATAGATGTGCTGCGCGATCGGGGTGGAGCCGACGAAGCTGATGGCGCGCACATCCGGGTGTTCGAGCAGCGCATCGACCGCCACCTTGTCGCCCTGCACCACGTTGAACACCCCATCCGGTAGGCCCGCTTGCTGCAGCAGCTCGGCCAGGCGCAGCGACGGCGAGGGATCGATCGGGCTGGGCTTGAGCACGAAGGTGTTGCCGCACGCCAGCGCGATCGGAAACATCCACATCGGCACCATCACGGGGAAGTTGAACGGCGTGATGCCCGCCACCACCCCCAGCGGCTGGCGCAGCGTCCAGTTGTCGATGCCGGTGGAGACCTGCTCGGTGTAATCGCCCTTGAGCAGTTGCGGGATGCCGCAGGCGAATTCGACGATCTCGATGCCGCGCGTGACCTCGCCTTGCGCGTCGGCGAAGACCTTGCCGTGCTCCGCGGTGATCAGGCGCGCCAGCTCGTCGCGATGCTGGTGCAGCAACTCCAGAAAGCGAAAGAGGATGCGCGCGCGGCGCAATGGCGGCACCTCGGCCCAGGCAGGGAAGGCGGCGTGGGCGGCGGCCACCGCGGCGTGCACCTCGGCCGCATCGGCCAGGGCGACCCGTCCGGTGACGGTGCCCGTGGCGGGGTTGAAGACGTCTTGTTGGCGACCGCTGTGGCCAGCGAGCAGGCGACCGCCGACATAGTGGCCGATCGCGGTGGGGGTGGCATGCATATCGAGGATAAAAAAAGCTGATGACAAAGAACCCACTGTAGCGAAAGCCATTGCGCTCGACCAGCGAGTTTTTCTAAAGTAAGGCATAACGCCATCTAATATCCAAAACCATGGATCACACTGCATTGCGCGCCTTCGTCACCGTGGCCCGCGAGGGCAGCCTGTCGCGCGCGGCCCAGCGGCTGCACCTGACGCAGCCGGCCGTGAGCCTGCAACTCAAATCGCTGCAGGAGCGCCTGGGCGTGCGCCTGTTCGAGCGCACCGCGCGCGGCATGCGGCTCACGCCCGACGGCGCCGCTTTGCTGCCGTTGGCCGATCGCGTGTTGGCGGCGCAGCGCGAGTTCGACGGCGCCGCGCAGCGCCTGCGCCAACAGGTGCGGGGCGAACTGGCCATCGGCACCATCCTGGATCCGGAGTTCACACGGCTCGGCGCCTTTTTGCGCGAGTTGGTGGAGACGGCTCCGCACGTGCAGACCGCGCTGCGCCAAGGCATGAGCGGTGAGGTGCTGCAGAGGCTCGACGCCGGCGAGCACGACGTGGGCTACTACCTGGGTGACCCCAACACTGACCGTGGCGTGCCGGATCGCTACCGCGTGCAGTCGCTCACCCCGTTTACCTACCGCGTGTTGGCCCCGGCAGGCTGGGGGCCGCAGGTGCACGGCAAGGGCTGGCCCGAGCTGGCAGCGCTGCCGTGGATCGAAACCCCGCCAGCGTCGGCCCACCACCGGCTGCTCGCGCGCGTGTTGCAACCGCTGGGCGTGCGCGTGCGGCGTGTGGCCCTGGTGGACCAAGAGGCGTCGATGCTCGACCTCGTACGCTCGGGCGTGGGGCTCAGCCTGGTGCGTGACGCGGTGGCGATTCGCGAGGCGCAGGCGCGCGGGCTGGTTGTGGCCGACCGGGTGTCGCTGCCGTGCGAGCTGACCTTCGTCAGCCTAGCCGAGCGCGCGGCCGAGCCGGTCATTGCGGCGGCGTGGTCGGCACTGGGGCGCGTGTGGGGCGAGCCGCGTCTAGACGCGGCGGATCGTGAGGGCGGTTGAAAAGTCACCACCCCTTGGGCAACTTCAGCGGAGTGTAAGACGTCACGGGTTTATCCGGTGCCGCTTTGAATTCGCCATCGGGGAGCCCTGCTTGTTCACGCAATTTGTAAAACTCCCCTGATTTCAGCATCAAATCGTGTTTGATGTCCATCAACGCCGCTGCCGTCGTGAAGTCGAAACCACGCCGCGTGCCGCCGCGGGTATCGAGGAAGAGGTGGTTGACGTAATCCAGCATGGCCTGGGGATCATCGCGCAGCTGCAACAGCCGCTCGCGAATGTGCGGATAGGCGATCTGCTCGAGTCGGCCCTCGAGAACATCGGGCAGGCGGTCCATGGTGGCTCAGCGGACGAATGGATGATGGATGCATGCAATCGTAGCAGCCCGGATCGATTTCGGCCATCAGGGCCGCCCCGGTATTCAGCCGCGCCAGAAAAACACCGCGCTCATGGCCAGTCCCGTGGCGATGACGATCCCGCGCATCGCCGCCGCCGGCAAGCGTTGCGCCCAGCGCGCACCCGCGTAGCCGCCCATCGTCGCGGCGGCCATCATCAGCAGCGCCGGTGTCCAGGCGACGGCTCCGGCCACGGCAAACGTGGCCACTGACAGCAGCGACAGTACCAGCGAGTTCAGGTTTTTGAGCGCGTTGGCGGTGTGGATACGCGACTCGCCCGTGACGGTATAGAGCGCCATCAACAAAATGCCCAGGCCGCCGTTGAAGTAGCCGCCATAGACGGCCACCGCCAGCAGACCCACGTGGCGGGCGGCGGCACTGCCCGCGCCCGGGCGACGTGCGGCCAGCCAACGCACCGCATACGGTCCGGCGACGAACACCAGGGTGGCAAACAACAGCAGCCAGGGCACCAGCGCGCGAAAGGCGCTGGCTGGCGTCACCAGCAGCAGCGCCGCACCCAGCACGCCCCCGACCGCGGCGATACCGGCCTCGACGAGCAGCCGCCGGCGCGGCAGCGCCGCCAGCTCGCGACGAAACCCCAGGGTGCTGCCGAGATATCCTGGACTGACCGCCACCGCGCTCGTGGCGTTGGCTACGATGGGCGGAATGCCCGTGAAGACGAGCGCGGGAAACGTCAGAAAACTGCCGCCACCGGCGATGGCATTGAGCACGCCCGCCGCAAAGGCCGCCACGGCCAGGAGTGCCGCGTCGGCGGGCGTCATGTCAGTTCGATGCCGGCACGATGGGGGCTACCGGCTCGGGCGCGAGCAGCGTACCCTGGCGCAGGCCCTTGACGGTAGCCAGCAGCAGCGCCGCGATCACCACCGACGTCAGCGCCAGCAGTACCAGCGCCACCATGCGCAGCGGGGGCAGCGCCAGCGCCTCGGCCAGCCGCACGGTCAGGGTGGTGAAGGCCGCCAGCGGAAACGAAACGCTCCAAAACGGCACGCCGAACGGCTGCGCAAAGAAGCGCCGTGCCTGCGTGCCGACCCACAGCAAGGTGAACAGACCCACGCCCCACACGGCCACGGCCACCAGTGGCACTGCGCCATAGCGCAGCAGGCACAACCCCACCACGGACGCCGGTGCCAGCGTGATGAACCAGGTGGGATGCAGCCGCGGAGGGATGGGCCCATGCGCCAAGCGCCGCGCCACCAGCAGCGCAAACACCACCGGCCAGAAAAAGACGCCAATACCGAGGTGGATGGCCGACCACACGTCGTGGCCGAACCCGACCCCGGCCAGCGGTGCGACCACATTGCCCACCACGGGGATGTAGAGCACCGGGGTGATGCCGTTCCAGAGCGATTGCGCATCTGGCGCGTGGGCCACCGTGGGCGCGAGCCAGCGCCCCAGTACCCATACCGTGACGGCCAACTGGCCCAGCGCGCCCAGCCACCACAGCCCGTGCGCACCGTCCCGCCACAGCTCCATGGCCTGCATCCACGTCGCCAGCAGCAGCGCCGACACCGGCAGCGCTGCCACAAAGGCGTGGCGCACCGGGTGACGCAGGTCTTCCGCCAATGCTGGCGGGTGGCGTTGTGCCCGCACGGCCGAGCCCACCAGCAGCACCCCGAATACCGCGGCCGCCAACACGCCCAACACGAGCGACGCGCCCTGCGCCCACTCACCCAGCCAGTGACCGGCGGCGTGCCAGGCCAAGGCCAGCCCCGTCAGTCCCATGACGAGCGAAAACCAACCCGGGTGCAGATATTTCAGCGGTGTGGCAGAAGGTGTCATGGGGCACCGTGTGGCAAGAGGGCGAACGAATCAGCAAGCTTTGCAGGGCAGGGCGCTCTCCGGCACGCCCAGCTTTTTGAGGATGATGGCCAGCGGGCAGAAATTGGTAAACCCAAATTGGAACAGATTCAGCCCCACGAACGCGGTGAAGGCCAAAAACCACTCGCTGACGAACAGCGGGCTGGAGGGCGCCCCCAGCGCCACCGACACGAATACGAACAGACCGGCGATGATGCGGATATAGCGTTCGACCGTCATGATGAAAGACTCCTTCACAGGGTTGGGCAAGAAACAGCAGTGGGGTGGTAGCAATCAGGCGTTGCCCGCCGCCTGCGCCGCGTAGCGGCGACGGTAGACGGCGTAGTACAACACCGGAATCACCACCAGCGTCAGCAAGGTGGAGACCGCGATGCCAAAGATCAAGGACACGGCCAGGCCGTTGAAGATGGGGTCGTCCAGGATGAAGAACGCCCCCATCATCGCGGCCAACGCGGTGAGTGCGATCGGCTGCGCGCGCACCGCCGCCGACTGCACCACCGCCTGCGCAAACGGCACGCCCTTGGCGGTCTCCAGCTCGATGAAATCGACCAACAGGATCGAGTTGCGCACGATGATGCCCGCCAGCGCGATCATGCCGATCATGCTGGTGGCGGTGAACTGTGCCCCCAGCAGTGCGTGCCCGGGCATGATGCCGATCAGGGTCAACGGGATCGGAGCCATGATGATGAGCGGGGTCAGGTAGCTCTTGAACTGGGCCACGACGAGCAGGTAGATCAGCACCAACCCGACGGCGTAGGCCGCCCCCATGTCCCGGAACGTTTCGTAGGTGATCTGCCACTCGCCGTCCCACTTGATGGCGTATTGCCGCCACGGGTCGGTGGGCTGGCGAATCCAGTATTCACCTAGCTCGCCCGCGTCGGGCAGGGCGGCCTGCGCCAGTTGCGGGCGAATGCCGAACAGCCCGTACAGCGGCGAGTCGGTGCGGCCTGCCATGTCGCCCAGCACGTACACCACCGGCAGCAGGTCCTTGCTGAAGCGCGGCGCGTCGATGACGCCGTGTTCGACGCGCACCAGCTCGGACAGGGGCACCATGCGCCCGTTGGCGGCGCGCAACGGCAGCGCCAGCACCGCATCCAAGCCCACCTGCGCCTCGCGCGGCAGCTGCAGCCGCACCGGCACGGCGAACTTGGCGTAGCCGTCGTGCAAATAGGCGGCGTCCGTGCCCGACAGGGCGGTGTAGACGGTTTGCGCGATGACCTGCGCGGGTATGCCCAGCGCCTCCGCGCGCGCGCGCTCGATGCGCAGGAAGGTGCGCGGCGCGTCTTCTTTGAGCGTGGTGTCGATGCCAACAATGTCCGGGGTGGCGGCAAACGCCTGGGCCACGCGGCGGGCCAGCTCGGCGCGACCGGCCTCATCCGGGCCGTAGACCTCGGCCACGATGGGCGCAAGCACCGGCGGGCCCGGGGGCACTTCCACCACCTTGATGCGGCCACCGTGCGCCTGCGCAATCGCTTCCAGGCCCGGGCGCAGGCGTTGCGCGATGGCGTGGCTCTTCTCATGCCGGTGGCGCGAATCGACCAGGTTGACCTGCAGGTCGCCTTGCTCCGGGTCGGCGCGCAGGTAGTACTGCCGCACCAGCCCGTTGAAGGTGATCGGGCTGGCCGTGCCCGCGTAGCCTTGCACGTGCGTGACTTCGGGCTGCTGGGCCAGAAAGGCCGTCATGTCCTGCAAGGCGGCCGCGGTGTCTTCCAGCGCGCTGCCGGCGGGCATTTCCAGCACGACCTGGAATTCGCTCTTGTTGTCGA
>NZ_CALIND010000193.1:0-4907 GCF_938045175.1 uncultured Tepidimonas sp. | reverse complement strand
GCTCAACCTCGACAAATGCATCGGCTGCCACACCTGTTCGGTGACGTGCAAAAACGTCTGGACCAACCGCCCGGGGGTGGAATACGCCTGGTTCAACAACGTCGAAAACAAGCCGGGCATCGGCTACCCCAAGGAATGGGAAAACCAGGATCGCTGGAACGGCGGATGGAAACGTCGCCCGGATGGTTCCATCGTTCCTCGCCAGGGCGGCAAGTGGTCGTTGCTGATGAAGATCTTCAGCAATCCCAACCTGCCACAAATCGACGACTACTACGAGCCGTTTACCTTCGACTACGAGCATTTGCACCATGCTCCGTCGTCGAAGGCCGCGCCCACCGCGCGCCCGCGCAGCCTGATCACCGGCCAGCGCATGGACAAGATCGAGTGGGGGCCGAACTGGGAGGAGATTTTGGGGGGCGAGTTCGCCAAGCGCAGCAAGGATGCCAATCTGCGCGACTTCGATCAGGTACAGAAGGACATGCTTGGTCAGTTCGAAAATACCTTCCTGATGTACCTGCCGCGGTTGTGCGAGCACTGCCTCAACCCCGCCTGCGTGGCCTCCTGTCCCTCGGGCTCCATTTACAAGCGCGAAGAAGACGGCATCGTCTTGATCGACCAGGACAAGTGCCGCGGCTGGCGCATGTGTGTCTCGGGCTGCCCGTACAAGAAGATTTACTACAACTGGCAAAGCGGCAAGGCCGAAAAGTGCGTCTTTTGCTATCCGCGCATCGAGGCCGGCCAGCCCACCGTGTGTTCCGAAACCTGCGTCGGTCGTATCCGCTATCTGGGGGTCATGCTCTATGACGCCGACCGCATCGCCGAGGCCGCCAGCGTCGAGAACGAGCGCGATCTGTACCGGGCGCAGCTTGACATCTTTCTGGACCCGAACGACCCGAAGGTGATCGCGCAGGCGCGGGCCGATGGTGTGCCCGAGGCGTGGCTGGAGGCGGCGCGCCGCAGCCCGGTCTACAAGATGGCGATCGATTGGAAGGTCGCCCTGCCCCTGCACCCCGAGTACCGCACACTGCCGATGGTGTGGTACGTGCCGCCGCTGTCGCCGATCTCGGCGGCGGCCAACGCGGGCCACATCGGCACGCATGGTGAACTGCCCGATGTCGAGCAATTGCGCATCCCGGTGCAGTACCTGGCCAACCTTCTGACCGCTGGTGATACGCGACCAGTGGTACTGGCGCTGCGGCGTATGTTGGCCATGCGGGCCTATCAACGCGCCAAGCACGTCGAGGGTGTGGAAAACCGTCGCGTCCTGACCGAAGCCGACCTCACGGTTGCGCAGGTCGAAGAGATGTACCGCATCATGGCCATTGCCAATTACGAGGATCGTTTCGTCATTCCCAGCACACACCGCGAGTATGCCGAAGACGCATTCGACCTGCGCGGCAGCTGCGGCTTTTCGTTTGGCAACGGTTGCTCCGAAGGGCAGACCGAAGTCAGCCTGTTTGGTGGCCAGCGCAAGCGCACCATTCCCATCAAGGTCGAGGCTTGAGGCCTCGCGCGACCCCAGGAGGACCGATTCATGCGATCCCCCCGCCTAACCCATACCCTACGCGCACTGGCGTTTTTGCTGCGCTATCCGGATCAGGAAGTACGCGCGCTGGCTCCCCAGGCGTTGCAGGCGCTGGCGGCAGAGGGCGCGGTGCCGCCCGAGTCGCTGCAGCGGCTGCAGGCCCTGGTGGCCGACTGGCAGCGCCTCGACGGCTATCAGGTCGAGGCCGCGTATGTGGACACCTTCGACCGCGGGCGCAGCACCTCGCTGCACCTGTTCGAACACGTGCATGGTGACTCGCGCGATCGCGGCCCGGCGATGATCGATTTACTGCAGACCTACGAGGCTGCTGGGCTGAGTCTGCGCCAGGGCGAATTACCCGACTATCTACCGGTGTTGATGGAATTTGCCTCGACGCAACCGACCGAGGTGGCGCGCAGTCTGGTTGGCGAAGTGGCGCACATCGTCAATCGGATCGCCGGTGCCCTGCAACGGCGCCGCAGTCCCTATGCCGACGTGCTCATCGCGCTGCTGTTGGCATGTGGCCAGCGTGTCGAGCCGGTCGAGCCGGAGGAAGAGGAGCCAGCCGTGGATGCCAGCTGGGCCGAGCCACAGGCCTTCGGTGCTTGTCCCACGGCGGCGGCCTCGGGCAGCGAACGGCCCGTGCATTTCGTTCGGCAGCGCAGCGCAGCCCCTGCCCAAATCGACTGATCCCTGTTTCGTGGAGACCGCCATGAATGCACTCAATACCTTTTTCTTCAGTGTCTACCCGTATATCTGCCTGACGGTGTTTTTGCTCGGCAGCCTGTTGCGCTTCGATCGTGACCAGTACACCTGGAAGAGCGACTCGTCGCAACTGTTGCGTGCCGCGCAGCTGCGCTGGGGCAGCAATTTGTTCCACATCGGCATACTGTTTCTGTTTTTCGGGCATACGGTTGGCATGCTCACGCCCCACTTCGTCTATGAGCCCTTCATGAGCGCCGGCGCCAAGCAGGTGCTGGCCATGGTATCGGGCGGGGTGTTCGGGGTACTGGGCTTCGTCGGTGTGTCGCTGCTGTTGCATCGTCGGCTGACCGATCCGCGCATCCGTGCCACCTCACGCACCAGCGATATCATGCTACTGTGGTTGCTGTGGGCGCAGTTCGCACTCGGCTTGGCCACCATTCCCTTTTCGGCCCAGCATCTGGACGGCAGCGTGATGCTGGTGCTGGCAGAGTGGGCCCAGCGCATCGTGACCTTCCGCCCTGGTACTGCCGAGCTGATGGCCGACATCGGCTGGGTGTTCAAAGCCCACATGGTGTTGGGCATGACCATCTTTCTGATTTTTCCGTTCACCCGGCTGGTGCACGTTTGGAGCGGGTTTGCCTCTGTGGCCTATGTCTGGCGGCCGTATCAGATCGTGCGTAGCCGCCGGCTGAGCAGCACCGCAGCGGGGCGTTGAGATGAACCTGCCCCCATCATCCGTGAACGCCTCGACGCAGCGGTCGGCCGAGTCTGATGCGTCGATTCCAGCCGTCAATGGCGTTGCGCTCCTGCGCCCCGGCGAGAGCGTCGAGGACGACGCGCTGCGCGAGCGTGCCTGGGCCGAATTGTTGCGGCAACGCGCGGTGGCGCGTGGGCTGCTTGCACCCAACGCGTCACCTTGGGCCCCGACGCTGGGTGCGCCGGAGCATGCAGCCATCAAGCGCTTGCTGGAGCTCGATGTGGTGACGCCGGTGCCCACCGAGCAGGAGTGCCGACGTCACTATGAAGCGCACCGGGCCCGCTTCACACGCGGCCAGCGCTTGCATGTCAAACACATCCTGTTTGCGGTCACACCGCGGGTGGACGTGCATGCGCTGGCGCGACGCGCCGAGCAGGCGTTGTTGGAATTGTTGCGCCCCCAGACGCCGCCCGAGCGTTTCGAAACCATGGCCCGCGAGCTGTCGAATTGCCCCAGCGGCGCGCAAGGCGGCGACTTGGGGTGGTTGGAGCCGGGCGACTGTGCTCCCGAGCTTGCCAACGAGCTGTTCTACCAACAGGATTCGCAGCTCGGCCTGGGGATCCATCCGCGACTGATTCGCACCCGTTTCGGGCTGCACATCGTGAAGGTGGTTGGCCGACGCGCCGGGGTCACGCCGCCCTTTGAGGAGGTGCGTGAGCGCATCGAGCGTGACTTGAACTTGCGCGCGCGCACCGTCGCCCTACGCCACTATTTGATCCGTTTAGCGCAGGAGGCGGATGTCAGAGGCGTCGATCTCGGTGTCAAAGACGGCGGCTTGTTGCAGTGACAACGGAGTAGACCATGGACGGCGCGCGGGAAGTGCCAGACAACTCGAACGAGCAGACGGTGCGCGACGGCGTGCCGCCGCCAGCGCACCGCTGGTTGGCCGACAGCGGTTTGCGGCCGCTGCGTCTGGCCGGGCGTACCTTGTTGCCCGTCGTGCAAGGGGGGATGGGCGTCGGTATCTCGGCCGGCGGCTTGGCTGGCACGGTGGCGTCATGGGGGGCGGTGGGCACCATTTCATCGGTGGATTTGCGTCGCCTCCATCCGGACTTGATGGCGGCCACCGCGGCGCTGGACACCCGTGACCCCAACACGCGGGCGCGCATCGACCGCGCCAACCGACAGGCGCTTGATCGTGAAATCCGTCGGGCGCGTGCGCTCAGTCAGGGGTACGGCTTGATCGCCGTCAACATCATGCGCGCACTGTCGGCCTACGCGGATTATGTGGAACAGGCGCTGGACAGCGGTGCCGATGCCCTGGTCGTCGGGGCCGGTCTACTGCTCGATCTGCCCGAGTTGGCGCAGGATCATCCGCGGGTGGCGCTGATACCGATCCTCTCCGACGCACGCGGGGTGCAGGTGGTGGTGCGGCGTTGGATGAAGCGCGCGCGGCTGCCCGATGCCATCGTGCTGGAACACCCCCGGCTGGCCGGCGGACACTTGGGGGCAGCGAAGGTAGCGGATTTGAACGATCGGCGTTTCGACTTCGACGTCGTCGTGCCCGAAGTCCAGGCCTTTTTGGCCCGCGAGGGTATCGAGCGCGATATCCCCTTGATCGTAGCCGGCGGTATTTCGAGTCACGGCGACATCCAGCGCCTACAGGCGCTCGGAGCAGCGGCAGTGCAGCTCGGCACTGCGTTTGCGGTGACCGCTGAGTGCGACGCCGCCGAGGCGTTCAAGCGTGTGCTGGCAACGGCGCAGCCGCAAGATCTGGTCGAATTCACCAGCGTGGCCGGGTTGCCGGCGCGCGCGGTGCGTACCCCATGGTTGGATAAATGTCAGGTCCCGGACGATTGCATTGATCCGCGACGTCGTGCATTATTCATAGGTCGCGAGACGATGCGTGAGCTGATCGAGGAGCTACGGAGGCAAAAGTCATGATGGTTCGACTGCACAAGAACGCCACCACGACCCCTG